>DALYGI010000120.1:0-10738 GCA_031971595.1 Prochlorotrichaceae cyanobacterium CTOTU29312 | reverse complement strand
GGATCCCAGACCAGCCCACAAACACGAAACGATCGCGTTTGAGCCAGTCGTCGAGGACATCAAACCAACCCCGTTGGGTCTGGGCACGTCCGAGTGCGATAGTCATAAGCAGTGCTCCAAAGGAGGTTTCAAAAATGAGAGGGTTATATATTCGGTAAGAGGGCTTGTCTCATCGGCTTAGATTCCCCACAGGGGAAGATCTTGGGCTCTAGCACTAAACGCCAAAGCGGTAAATAAGATGAGAAAAATATTTACGATTCTTTACCTTTGCCCATTATAAGGGGATCGAATGGGAAGTTTGCAACCCTCAGATTATTTTTTAGGGGCAAGACCCTCGATTTCTTCCCTGATGTACACTGAAGGTCGCTTAGACTAAATACACTGAACCTATCCTGTTCTCTTTACTCCATTTCTCTGCTATGACCCAAACCCCTACCCCAGATTCGGGTGTACAGTGGAAACGCTTTTGGCACAACCAACGCGAAAATTTACAGATTTTGTTTTTGGCGGTTCTTCTCGCCGTGGCCATCCGCACCTTTATCGCAGAGCCTCGCTACATTCCCTCCGACTCCATGCTCCCCACCCTCCAAGTGGGCGATCGTCTCGTAGTAGAAAAGATCTCTTATAAGCTAAACCCGCCCCATTCTGGGGATGTCATTGTCTTTGAACCGCCCCCCCAGTTACAACGGTTTGGCTACGACAAAAGCCAAGCCTTTATTAAACGAATTATTGCGAAAGCGGGCCAAGTGGTGGCCGTACACGATGGCCAGGTCTTTGTCGATCGCTCCCCCCTCTCAGAGGACTACATCCTAGAACCCCCCGCCTACAATTGGGGGCCCGTGCAAGTTCCCCAGGGTCAACTACTGGTGATGGGGGACAATCGTAATAACAGTAATGATTCCCATATTTGGGGATTTCTGCCCGAAGGCAATATCATTGGCCGCGCTTGGGTTCGGTTTTGGCCCTTTAATCGGCTCGGCTGGTTGTAATCCTTTCCTGCTCCATTCTCAATTCTTAATTCTCCATTCTCAAACAACAAAGCCCCCGATCGCTGATGAGAGAGACGATCGGAGGCTTACTCTTGAAATGAAAGGTGGGTGATCAAAGGTCGATCAAGTCAGTTGGGACTCAATCGAGATTATGCCAAGGGACGAATATTAACGATCGTTCCCCCTAACCGTAGAATGCGTTGCATTTCCGCATTCATGCGAGATACCGGAACTTTGAAAAATACACTACCGCTCTGACGCACATCACGGGATTGTAATTCGGTTTCTCCCGTTTGACGTAAACCCTGGACTTCGTACACAAACACACGAGAACTTTGGGGGATCATAGTTAAAACTGCTCCTCAAAAAAATAATTTCAGAATGGGCAATAACAAAGAATTTTTATCAGCAAAGAACCGTAAAGGGAAATCCCTCTACGGTCTGAAGCAAAAGAGAAAATATCAAACCCTAGGCGGGGGTAATGCTCGCAACTTTACCACCCAGCTTGCTGATTTGTTGAAGCTTGTTGGATAGCTGCTCATAGGGAACCAGGAAAGCCCGGCTGCTACGACGAACCTTGGGATAGCCAGCGGCTACCATGCCCGCAACTTCCACCCGGTACATCCGACCACCCGCATTGGGGCCGTAGGCCACGGAACCCCCTAAAGCGGTGTTGGGGGTTTGACCTTTCACGGAATCCCGGTAAGCCCAACCTGCTCCATCAATACCCGAAGGCGCAACGATCGCAGAAACCGAGTTGCGACCCAGTTCTACCGCTAGGCGAGAAGACTTACGCTCCACCTGTGCCCGATCGCTGTTGGCATAACCGCGATACAACCGGAACATCCGGGTAAATCCAACGGTGCGGTTGCCCACTTGGTAATCAAAGCCACGGTAGTAGGGAACGATGTTGTCCCCAAAGTTGGCATCGTATTCAGCAGAATCAATATAAGAATCGATGTCCGCATCATAGCCCTCATTCTCGTAGCGATCGAGATGCTCAATCACTTCCGACTCATCAATGGGGGCACGACCCAACAGGTGTTTGATATTCAGTTCAATTACCCGTGTTTGAAAATGGGGATAAAAGAACTTTTGCTTATAAAGCTCGGACTTAGCTACGCTACGCACGAAATCACGAACGGTGATGTAGCCATTGCACAGCAGGGATTCTGCACTAACCAGGCGCTCACTGCTCATGATGTAGTCATTACCCAGAACTTGACGATACACAGCACGGATAACGCGCTCCGCATCTTCTTTCTGCCATTGAGGACGGAGTTCCACAGGACTCATGTCACTAAATGCAGAAGTTCCCAGACGGGAAGCTGCAACGGTGATGGACATTTTGCTATTCTCCTAAAGGAAACTAAACCAATTTGAGGGTGCGGCTTGGATTTCCCGTCACACCCTCTTTTCTGTGAAATATCAAAATGATCTTAAAAACGGTCTCACGACTGAGTTTCGGCCCCGTCGTTGAGAGAGTCATTCAAAACCTACTCAAAACTGACCCGGAACCTCATCCAGAACCCACTTAGACGTTCTTGCCCTGTCAGCAGGCCCAGTGGATAAAATCAAAGCCCGGAAAAACGGTTAACCAAGCTCCATCATGAACTACATCATGAACTTAGTTCGCCATCGTTCCGGGCTAAGGGTTAAACGCAATTAGCTGAGAGCGTTGATTGCGTAGTCGATGTAGGAGTTAGCTTCGTCACGAGCATCGCCAGTCAAGCCATGGTTGGATTTGATGTACTTGAGGGCTTCAACATACCAGCTAGGAGAAAGCTCGAAGGTGCGGTTGATTTCGTCTAAACCAGCAACGAGGTACTCATCCATAGGACCAGTGCCACCAGCAATTAAGCAGTAGGTGATCATGCGGAGGTAGTAACCGATGTCACGAGCACACTTTGCTTTGCCCACTTCAGTAGAAGCGTAGTTAGAACCTTGCATGGTGGTGGTGTAAGGGAATTTGTTGTACACCGCTTGAGCAGCACCTTGGATCAGGCTGCTGGATTTTTCGGTCAGAGTGCGAGCAGCTTGCAGACCGGAAGTGGCTTGGCGGAAACGACCGAAAGCAACTTGGAGTTCGGTGCTGCTCAGGAAACGACCTTGAGAATCAGCTGTAGCTACGGCTTCAGTAAGAGGGGTTTTCATAGTGATTGTATCTCCCGATTTTTGTTTTTTTCAAACTGATGATAAGCATTCCAAGCGTGGCTCAGAATGGAAGAAATAAAGGTTGGTTGCAAAACTGAGATTTAAATCAGATGATTAAGCAACAGCGGCAGCAGCACGATCGAAGTAGCTAGCAACTTCAGCCATGATGGAACTGCAATCCCCTTGGGTGATACCGTTGGGATCGTTAGCAATTGCAACAGCAGCTTCTTTCATTTTGGCAACGCCAGCAGCTACGGAAGCACCGGGAACGCCCAGAGCAACGTAGGTTTCGCGCAGACCGTTCAAGCAACGATCTTCCAGAACGGAAGCATCGCCAGTGAAGGTAGCGTAGGTTACATAGCGCAGGATTATTTCCATGTCGCGGAGGCAAGCAGCCATGCGACGGTTGGTGTAAGCATTTCCACCGGGTTGGATCAGTTGGGGTTGCTCAGCGAAGAGAGCGCGAGCAGCACTACCAACGATCGCAGAAGCATTACCGGTGATGCGGTTAACGGTGTCAATCCGCTTATTGCTTTCAGCAACCATAGCGCCAAGAGCGTCAATTTGAGCGGTGGTCAGAAACTCGCCGCGTGCATCAGCTTGAGAAACTACTTTTGTAAAAGCGTCGAACATTGAAATGGACTCCTAATTCTCGACTAAATAATCAAAGTCCCAGCCCGGAGGCGTGGGGATAATCAAATCCCGGCCCGAAGGCGTAGGGAGGTTTTGTTTAGCTCCAGCATTAAGCCGTAGCTTGTATGATTCTCATTTAACCCGGAAGTGGCTCTAATTTTCGTTAAGAACTTCATCAAAATTGTTACAGCTTTGTAAAGTTCTTTTGTCATAAACGAAAACTTCTGGTAGCCCGGACTGCTTACCCCAAGACAGAAACCTTAAAGGCAAAAGCTTTGACCGACAGGATTTTGAGCCCTTCCACTAGAAGTTATACCCTGATGGCGCAACTAAATACATTACGAATTGTTACGATTCCCTGGGAATTGTCTTAAGGAAAAGATCGTGAAAAAGCTTTAACAGTTCTTTACAAAGGGGGCTTCCTTTCTCAGATTGGGGGTTGGCCGTGCCCTTCTGGCTCTGCTGTTAGACTACAGGGGCTGTTTCGAGGGGATTCAAGCCCATTATTCTCATGAATCTATTGATTGTCTTGGTGGGGGTTGCTCTAGTTGTACTCAGTCTAGGGATTTTGCTGTATGTGCTCACGCCCCGGCGGTATCAGTCCCCAGAGAGCGTTGCAGACTCCTACGATCAATGGACGGAGGACGGCATTTTAGAGTTTTATTGGGGCGATCATATTCATCTGGGCCATTATGGGCTTCCCCCTCGGCGGAAAGACTTTCGCCAGGCCAAGGTGGATTTTGTCCATGAAATGGTGCGTTGGGGGGGCTTAGATCGGCTAGCTCCGGGAACGACCGTTTTAGATGTGGGTTGTGGGTTTGGGGGCAGTAGCCGCATCTTGGCGCGGGACTATGGTTTTGTGGTCACGGGCATTACCATCAGTCCCCAGCAGGTGCGGAGAGCCCAGGAATTAACCCCACCGTCCCTCCCTGCCCGTTTTCAGGTGGATGATGCCCTAAATCTGTCCTTTCCTGACGGCAGCTTTGACGTGGTGTGGTCTGTGGAGGCCGGGCCGCACATGCCGGATAAGGTAAAATTTGCCCAGGAACTGCTCCGCGTCCTCAAACCCGGTGGCCTTTTAGTGGTGGCGGACTGGAATCAACGGGACGATCGCTTCCGCCCCCTCCACTGGGGAGAGCGGTTGATGATGCAACAACTTTTAGATCAATGGGCCCATCCCAAATTTGCCAGCATAGAAGAATTTTCTGAACAATTAGAAGCCACTGGCCGGGTAGAAGGTCAGGTCACCACAGACGACTGGACTCTACAAACCCTCCCCTCCTGGCTTGACTCAATCTGGCAAGGGATAGTGCGCCCTAGGGGTTTAGTTAAATTTGGTTTCTCAGGATTTGTGAAATCTTTGCGGGAAGTTCCCACCTTAATCTTAATGCGGCTAGCCTTTGGCAGTGGATTATGCCGGTTTGGACTGTTTCGAGCCATTCGGAGCCAGAGCGATGCCCCGTAATCCTCACGATCAATTTGCCAAACAATTTTTAGAAGAACTGCTCACGCCCTTTGGCCAGGTAGAACTGAGCCGAGAAATTTTGGGAGAATCCCGTTGGATCGATCTGTGGTTTCAGCCCCATCCCCAAGGGTTGACCCTCTCAACGATCGATCTGGGGCTTTTGGGAACTATCACTCAATTTCCCTGTTTGCTAGAACCCTATCGCAACCCGCCGGATTTTGATGAAGTACGGAGTTGCCTGAGCAAGCATTATGCGGTGATGGCGGATCAAAAACGCCAAAATCTCCAAACTTAAGAGGCAGACCTCCCCCACCTGTGGATTTTAGCCCCCACCTTCTCGGAACGTTCCCGACGCTACTGTGGAGCCGTGGCCGATAGAACTTTACCGCCAGGGTGTTACGCCTTAGCGCCCCTATTGCACACCCATATTATCGTGATTCACCAACTGCCCAAAAATCCTCAAACCCTATGGCTACGGCTTTTAGGAAAAGGACGGTGCCAGCAAGAAGCGATCGAGGAAGTGATTGCCCTGCCCCACCCCGATCCCCATCGGGATCTTGCTTTAGAATTATTGGTGAACTGGAAAATTGCCTTAGAAATTTTTCCCCAACCATCAGAAGAGGAGGAAACGTTTATGGCTTTAAGTCAGGCTTATCGGGAATGGGAACTTAAAACCATGCTCATCGGAGAGCAGCGAGGCATCCAGATTGGAGAGCAGCGAGGCATTCAGATTGGAGAGCAGCGAGGCCTCCAGATTGGAGAGCAACGGGGCATTCAGATTGCAGAGCAACAACAACGGCGCATGGTTTTAGAACTCCTGGGGATGGAGCTAGAGTTAAAGTTTGGCGATCGTGGCTTGGGGGTAATGCCCTATTTAGAAGCCGTGAGCAACCTGGAGGATCTATATGAACTGATCAAGGCAATAAAATTGCGACCCCATTGGGAGCAAGTACAACAGTGGTGGCTCGATCGTTTACCGGAGATGATGGCAGAGCCCGATGGAAAAACTAAACCCGATCTGGAGCAAATTCTAGGGGAATGGCTGGGGGTCGCCCTGAAACTAAAATTTCCCGATCGAGAAGGGGCTGAAATCGATCGCCTACGGGATGAACTGAAAACCCTGAACTGGCAGGACATGCAGCAGCGGTTGGGGAAGTTATGAGTTTTGAGGTTTGAGGTTTGAGTTTTAAGTTTTGAGTTAGGGATGATCTGTAGCCGGAACAAATCCCCTATTCCCTATTCCCTAACCCCTATTCCCTACCCCCTACTCCCCTCTCCACACAATACGGTAAAGTATTAACCCTAACCCGTTTTTGATCATGACCTATGTTTGACGCACTCGCCGATCGTTTGGAAGATGCTTGGAAAAAGCTCCGGGGGCAAGACAAGATTTCGGATAGCAACATTCAAGATGCCCTGCGGGAAGTCCGGCGAGCCCTTCTGGAGGCGGATGTGAACCTTCAGGTGGTCAAGGCCTTTATCCAGGATGTACAAACTAAGGCGGAAGGGGCTGATGTCATTCGTGGAGTCCGTCCAGATCAGCAATTTATCAAAATTGTTCACGAAGAACTCATCAACATCATGGGGGAAAGTCATGTCCCCCTAGCTCAAGCAGAGGAATCCCCCACGATCGTCCTGATGGCTGGGCTGCAAGGGACAGGGAAAACCACGGCAACCGCTAAACTGGCTCTGCACCTCCGCAAGGAAAATCGATCGGTCTTAATGGTCGCTACAGACGTATATCGCCCTGCGGCGGTGGATCAGCTAGTGACCCTAGGGCAGCAGATTAACATTCCGGTCTTTGAACTGGGAACGGCCGCCAACCCCGTAGACATTGCCCGCCAAGGGGTGGCCAAAGCTAAGGCAGAAGGCATTGACACCGTATTAGTGGATACCGCCGGACGCTTACAAATCGACGCGGACATGATGGCGGAACTCGCCCAAATTAAGGAGGCGATCCAACCCCACGAAGTCTTGCTTGTTGTCGATGCCATGACCGGGCAGGAAGCCGCCAACCTAACCCGCACCTTCCACGAACAAATTGGCGTAACCGGGGCCATCCTCACCAAAATGGATGGGGATGCGCGAGGGGGGGCAGCCCTGTCAGTCCGCACCATCTCAGGGCAACCCATTAAATTTATTGGGGTCGGTGAAAAAGTCGAAGCCCTACAGCCGTTCTACCCCGATCGTATGGCCTCCCGCATTTTGGGCATGGGGGACGTACTCACCCTGGTGGAAAAAGCTCAGGAGGAGATCGACTTTACCGATGCGGCCAAAATGCAGGAAAAGATCCTCAAAGCCGAGTTTGACTTCTCCGATTTTGTCAAGCAAATGCGGGTGATCAAGAATATGGGTTCCTTTGCTGGGGTAATGAAAATGCTTCCCGGCATGGGCAAAATTAGCTCCGAGCAAATAGAGCAAGGGGAAGCAGAACTGAAAAAAGTCGAAGCCATGATCAGTTCTATGACCCCAGAGGAACGTCGAGATCCGGATCTCCTGGCCAAATCCCCCGGCCGTCGTCGTCGGATCGCCAAAGGATGTGGTCACTCCGAACGGGACTTACAGGAGATGATTCGTAAGTTTCAACAAATGCGATCGATGATGAAACAAGTGGGCTTGCCCGGCATGGGCGGCATGGGGGGCAGCATGCCCAGTTTCCCCGGCATGGGGGGCATGAGCCCCTTTGGCGGGAGCAATCGCCCCGGCTGGCGACCCACCAAGGGCAGTGGCAGCACGAAAAAGAAAAAAGGCCGCAAAAAGGGATTTGGAGAGCTTTAGGGCCTTTAGCCCCACCCGTGCATTTATTTTCTTTATTTTCTAAGAACAAAATGATACTCTTCCCGCAAATCCTGTAACCTTCGATCGTTCCGAAGTTGTCCGGTTTGGGGTCTGTCTAGACCTCTGACTTTCCTAGGTTTTGTCTGGGCTTTGTCTGGCTTTGTCTGGGATTGGCTTGGGCCGCACAACCTGAAGGACGAACGAGGCTAGAGGAGCATCCCCACCCCACCATCCTCCAGCGTCTTCTCTCCTGAAATCTTGCTAGCCCAGCGGATCAAGAGAGTAGAATAATCCTTGGGGGTGAGAACAGGAGCCAGCAGACCCACTGGTCACTGTCCTGGCCGATCGCATGGCCGATCGCAAATAGTCCAGAAGCGGATCAAACCTTGGTCAGGCTTAGGGCGATCGTTGCGTAGCCGATTGTCTCTTCGATCGTTAATATCGTTAATATAGGTTCAGATTCGCTGTTTAGATTCACTGTTCCAGTCGATAAACATCCATACCTGTTCTAATAAGAGGCCAACCCAATGAGTACCGTGCTGGTGGTGGAAGATAGCCCTGCCCAACGCGAAATGATTACCGATCTACTCCGGGGAAGTGGGTTAAACGTGACCATTGCCACCGATGGCGTTGAAGCCATTGAGGTTATTCAAAAGCAATGTCCAGATTTAGTCGTCTTAGATATTGTCATGCCTCGGATGAACGGTTATGAAGTGTGTCGGCGCTTAAAAAGCGATCCACAGACTCAAAGTGTTCCGGTGGTGATGTGTTCCTCAAAGGGTGAAGAATTCGATCGGTACTGGGGTATGAAACAGGGTGCAGATGCGTACATTGCCAAACCGTTTCAGCCTACCGAACTGGTAGGAACGGTTAAACAGTTATTAAGAGGATAGAAACAGAATGGTTGGCAATCCTGACTTCTTTGCAGGAAGAGGACAAGACCAGGGCCCAGAAATGCAGGAGTTGGAGACTCCCGAAGGTGAGTTACACCTCCGTTTTTTTCTGCCCTCCGGTGACGAAATGGCCCTCCCTGCCCTAGGCATCCGAGAAGCGATCTTTCAGCCTCCCGATCGCATCACCCCCATTCCCAATGTTTCTCCTCTGTTGCTGGGCACCTTAAACCTCAGGGGACGGGTGATTTGGGTTGCAGACCTAGGGCAATTCCTAGGGGATCCTACCCCCTTAAATACCGATCGTACCGAACTTCATGTGATAGCCGTAGAAGCTCAGGATACAATTTTAGGGTTAGCGGTGGATCGCGTCGGTGAAACGGGGTGGCTAAGTCTAGATGACCTAACCATGCCGAGTGAAATTTCCGATACAATGGCCCCATTTGTTCGGGGGGAATGGATTGCTGATCCTGAAAGCGATCGACGATTGCGTCTACTTGATCAAGTTTCCATTCTTCGTTCCGCCCGTTGGGCGGCATAGTGATAAATAGTATTGCAGCAGACTGGCACAAGGGCAGGAGAACACCGATGTCATACGAGCAAACTTACAAATCAGCCTATCAAAAGTACGTCCGAGGAGACTATGCCGCCGCCGCGACGCTTATTGATCCATTGATCCAAGAGCGCCCCGATGATCCCCATATTCGACTGCTCCGGGGCCATATTTACTCAGGTCTACAGCAATATGAGGTGGCCCTGACCGAATATCAAGTCCTCCAAACCATCACCACGGATCCCACCTTTTTGCAATACGCCACGGATGGTATTGCCACCTGTCAGGAGTTCTCTCCCGATTTGTCTACTCCCATGGGATCAAATGGCAATGGTAATGGCTTCAACGCAACCCCCGACCCGGTTCCCCAGGGAGAATGGAGCGATGGACATTCCAACAAGGACTTAGAAGACCCCAATCTACACGGCACTTGGTCAGGCATGGAGCAGGGCACTTGGTCGGGCATGGAGCAAGGGGGCGGATCCGTTGACTTCGATAACGTAGACTTTAATAACCTCGGTCTGGAGGAAGAGGGGGATAATCCGTTCCTCGCCAGTTCTCCTCGCCGGGATCAAGCCTTAGGGGATGAGGGCAGTCCCTTTATGCCCCTGGATCCCTTTAGCGATCCCCTGGCTTCTGAGGGCGATGCGAACCCCTTTGGAAACTCCTCTCCCTGGGAAAGTCCCCCCAGTGGGGAGCAAGCCTTCCCGTGGGATAAGGACACCTTACCGGAGAGCGGATCCGCTACCTCCCCAGGAAACTTAACGGATGGTGAGCAAACCCTCTTTATTTTACCGTCTGAAACCGAGGACAACGAAGCCGATCGTCCTCGTTTTGATGGTGGGGCTGACCTAGGCTGGATGCCTACGGATCAACCCTTAGGGGAGCCATCCCCTTCAGCCTTTGGGGGCGATGAGGAAGATACCTTTGCCATGCCATCCGCAGATACGGAAGCACCCCCTTTGCCCCATACCCCCTCACAGACACCCGCCCGGCCGGAGCCCAAACTAGAACTGCTCAACGAGTTTGATGATTTCGATGACTTTGGCAACCTAGCCAGCTTTGAACTGAGCGACGACTCACCCCCCTTTGCCGAGCCTGCCACCTCTGGTTCCTCCCGTGCCCCCTCCCTCGGCATGAGTTCGGAGTTGGTAGACTTTGGGGATGTTCCCGCGAATTTACCCGATGGGAACCCCTGGTCTAGTGAATCCTTGCCCGCCTTTGCCCAGTCCTCGGTGGGGGATGTGGAGCCCACGGTTAACGTGGAGCAGGGCTT
>DALYGI010000119.1:5422-10751 GCA_031971595.1 Prochlorotrichaceae cyanobacterium CTOTU29312 | reverse complement strand
AAACTCAAAACTCCCCTAACTCGGACAATAAACGATCGGCAATACGCTGGGCGGCTCCTGGCTCTCCCATCCGTTGGCGACCGGTTTGGCCAATGAGTTGTAAACGATCGGGATCGTTCATCAGTTTTTTGACCTCTGTGCCAATTTCCGCCGGATTACGGCACAGGGTTAAGGAAGCCCCCAAAAGCCGGGTCTGGGCTTCCGCAAAGGCCAGGGTAAATTGGGGGCCGCGCCCCACCAGGGAAAAGACGGGTTTCCCTAAGCCTGCAAATTGTTCTGTGGCTGTGCCCGCCATGGCGATCGCAATGTCTGCGAGGTGTAGGTATTCGGGGAAAGAGGTCTGGCTCATTTGCAAAATCGTGTTATTGCGGCTGTAGCTCTCGGAGGTGGGGGTGATGGGATAGGTGGGGGGCAAGGCTGTACGCCATCCCTGGGCCACTAATCCCTGCAAGAAGGGAGCCGCATCTAAGCCAGGGGGTAGGGCGGCCAACAGGAGCAATCGCCGCCCCGGATACAACTCCTGAAGGGAATCCACCGCTTGTAAAATCCGTTCCCAATTCCGTTGAGCTTCGGGAAAACGGGAACCGGGCAGAAGCAGCACCCTTAAGCTGTTATCCCAGTAACTGAGATGCTCGGAGAGAAGGGATTGGGGCTCTAGACCGTCGATCATGGGGTTGCCCAAGCTCCAGGCGGGGATTTTATAGGTTTTTAGGATATTGGTGGTCAGTTGATCCCTGGGAAACACAAGTCGGCATTTCGATCGGCTCATCAACCAGCGTTCCCAAGGAAAATAGACGCATTGCTGTTCCCCCAACAGTTTTCGCCAGAATTTTTGCCCCTGGGGAAGGGGTAAACGCCCCACCTCGTCCCGTAGGTAATATTCCGATTTGGCCGTCCCCACAAAGGCATAGGGCTGACCGCTCCACCAGGCAAAGGCCAAAGGCAAAATATCCCCCACCGCCAGCAGCAACGATCGATCGCCCTTTCCCTCCCGTACCCAGCGCCCCAGACTAGCCCCCTGTTGCCAAGTGAGTTGCAAAAGGCCCTTACGCACATCTTTCGCCAGTTCCCGCCCATCCATGTAAATAAAGCCCCCGGAGGGCATGGGTTGTACCGGGCCAATAATGGGAATATCTGCCGCTGCGTAAGCCTGGCCCAGACCTACCAAGGGCAAAGCACCACACTGTAATTGGGGCAAACGGCGCTGAAGGGCTTGAAGAATTTTGACGGCAATGGAATCTTCTCCATGACCATTACTGAGGCAAAGTAGACGCATAGTGCTGGTCGCTAAGGGGTTCCCTGAAGGGCCTCCATGCTCTGACTTAAGCAGAGAGATCCGCTGTGGAGGTTAGGCTATCTTCCTCATCGGCTTCCCGCAATTCTGGAGATGGCGCACAAACAATATAGGGTAAATTCGCCCCCTTTAGACCTCGGATAATCCGCTGGGGAGCCCCTTCAAACAGCACAAAGAGGGGGTACAGATTCCCTTCCCCTTCACTAAAGAGGTCTTGATATTGGCGGGGCATCACCCATTCATAGATATGGCTAAGAAAGACTTGGGTTCTGCGCCAGCGTCTTAAAATATCGGAGAAATCCTCCTCTGGGCGATAGATGTAAATGCACAGTTCCATGCTGAGCTTCACTTGCCATTCCGGATCGCACATTAAAATAGCAATGTCACAGGGGAGTTGAATAATCTTGCTTTGGGCATACCCGTGAACGGGGTTCACATCCCGGCGAATTTTAGCGAGGGGCAGGGGCAAACTAATGAGACTTTCTTGGGGACGGCGCATACTGGGCACCATTTCCAGGTAGGGCCGATAGTGTTTTAAGAGTTTGGGGGTCACGCTAGGATCGGTATATTCCGCCAGCAGGGCTTCATAGTCTTTTTTGTGAATGCTCATACAAAAGAATTGGAGGGGGATTACGGGGACAGCGCAGCGATCGATTCGCCAGGTTATGCCAAGATGCCCTAGTCCTTAGATTGTAAAGCTTTAACGGATACTGGATTAAGATTAACCGGCCTTTGCACAAGCTCAGGTAGAGCAAATGACACTTGTGAGTGCAGACTCGGCATTCCGTCAATATGAAGTTTCCTTTCCTTACTTTGGGCTAGAACTCTGGTCACCCGGTAATCCCCTTTTTCCCAGACCCGAAATAGAAACGATCGCTGTAAAACCTGAACAGTTTCTCGAAACGATCGCTACCCTACCCATGAGTGACACCTGGTGGGAGTCGAGGGTGAGCTTTCCCTGCTTATTAAAAAAAACGCCATAATTTTTAATAACCCCTAAGCTTATTTAAAATTCTTTAATAAGATGCGACGTGAATTAACCGGGCATTATGTAGAGAGCGTAGCCGGAGGGGAATTAGTGCGGGCCTTTGTACCAGATCCGTTGCCCCCCGTACCTGCCCTAGACCTTCAGGGAGGCCGCCAACAATTACTAGAAAAGGCCACAGTAGCCCTAGGGCGTTTAGACAGTATTTGTATGCTCTTGCCTAATCCCCAGCTTTTTCTGTACTCCTATGTGCGGCGGGAGGCGGTACTGTCTTCACAAATTGAAGGAACCCAATCCTCTTTAAATGATTTACTCCTCTTTGAATTGGACGAAGCGCCAGGAGTACCTTTTGATGATGTGCAGGAAGTCAGTCTCTACCTTGCGGCCCTAGAACACGGGATGATGCGACTTCGGCAAGGATTCCCCCTCTGTAATCGGCTGTTACTGGAAATGCACAGCAAACTCATGGCTACCGGACGCGGCAGTGGCAAGTTACCCGGAGAGTTTCGCCGTAGTCAAAACTGGATTGGGGGCACTCATCCCGGCAATGCGCGTTTTGTGCCACCGCCGCCCCAGCAGGTCAAAGATTGCATGGCAGCCCTAGAACGTTTTTTTCATCAAGCAGAAGACGGCATCCCCACCTTACTCCGGGCCGCTTTAGCCCATGTTCAGTTTGAGACCATTCATCCCTTTTTAGATGGCAACGGTCGCTTAGGGCGCTTGTTAATTGTTGTGTTGCTGCACCAGGGGGGATTGTTGAATCAGCCCTTACTGTACCTCAGTCTGTATTTGAAACAGCATCGTTCAGTCTATTACGACTTATTAGATCGGGTGCGAACGCAGGGGGATTGGGAAGCTTGGGTCGATTTCTTTTTGGAGGGAGTTTATCTCACGGCCTCGGCAGCGGTTGGCACGGTACAGCGGCTCACCGCCCTATTTACAGCGGATATCGATCGTCTCCCCCAACAGATTCAGGGTTCAGCGGCGATCGTGCGTAGTGCGTTAGCTGTGTTAACGATCTTGCGAGAACGTCCTTTGTGCAGTGTTAAGGAAATGGCGAACCGGAGCGGGCTGAGTGTACCAACGGTATCGAAGGCGGTGCAGAGCTTGGTCAGCGCTGGACTGGTTCACGAGCTAACCGGACAACGGCGCAATCGGGTGTTTGTCTACACCGCTTACCTCAATATTCTCAATGAGGAGACGATCGTTCCGTTGTGAGTCTCTGATGATTAGCCAACAGCATAGCCGCTAAATTGACGCTTGAAGGGAGAATGAAACCCAATCACAATATCTGAAGCCGGTACCCCTTGTTCGGTTAGAATTTTAGCGATCGAGAGTTCTGTTCCATTATGTTGAATCCAGATTTTTCCATCTTTAATATCAAGGTGCAAAATAAGGCTAAAAATCCGCTCTTGTTTAGCAAGCCAATTACTGGTTACTGGTTTGCTTTTGCATTGCAGCGGGGTGTTGTTGCAACTGGGTGGCTACCGCATCCCTGTCCTGGCCCGTCACCTCTAGGGGAAACCGAGGCACTGCCCGCCGATTCAGATCGTAGCGATAGGTGTTGTCGTAATAACTCAGCACCCCTTCGATCGCTGTGGCGAGGTCTCCCTGTTCAATAGCCTGTTTCACCCGCTTGGTCTTCTCCGGGCCGAGGCGCTTACGAATCCGATCGGTGGCTTCTAACAAGGCCGCCGTACCCGCCGTACCATAGAGTTCCACTAGAAATTGAATCCGCTCCTGGGGCGATCGTTGTAACTCAAAAATCCGCGCCCGCTCCATTTGTTCAAATAACTCCGGGGGAATACGACAGGTGCCCACCTGCTTACTTTCCGCCTCAATCCACACGGGCCGATCGTCTTGGAACTGGAACCACTCCAAAGCGATCGTGTTTTCAAATTGCTCCGTGGTGGGCTGGGGGGGTAAATTCAGGTGACCGTAACTACTGCCCCGATGGTGAGCGATGCCTTCGAGATCCAACACTTGCTCCCCCCGCAGGGCTAAGGCTTGCAACACCTCTGTCTTGCCCGTGCCCGTCCTGCCCCCCACAATCAAAATCCGCCGGGGTAAGGCCAACGTCTCCCGAACCCAGCGCCGAAAAGCCTTGTAGCCTCCTTGCAGTAGCCACACCTCAAACCCCGCCGTTCTCAGCAAAAAAGCCATACTTTCACTCCGCATCCCCCCCCGCCAGCAATGGAGCCGCACCTGACCCTGGGGCGCTTGAGCTTTAGCCCACTGCACAAATTCCACCAACTTCGGCCCCACCAACCCTAACCCCAACTCCACCGCCGCCGATCGCCCCTCCTGCTTATAACAGGTTCCCACTAAAGCCCGCTCTTCATTGCTAAATAACGGTAAATTCAGTGCCCCTGGAATATGCCCCTGGGCAAACTCCCCCGGACTCCGCACATCCAACAGGGGACGATCGCTGCGGAGAAAATCTGCTGGCTCAAGGGGATCAAGCTGTTCCGCTACCATAATCCTTGCTTTACCCTACGTTACCGAGTGCTGATACAACCTCAAGGGGACTTAACCTTCCCTTTACACTCTACAGGTATTGTCTGTTCAGGATCTATTGTTTTTAGGATCATTCGTAACAAATTGCTAGGACGACTTATGCTGTCTCAATTCAATTCTTCCCGTGTGAGGTTTTTAAGTGTACTGGCTGCCCTATCCTTAGGGGTTGCAGCCTGTAATACTCCTGCTCCGGCTCCTGAAGGCGCAGCACCAACCGAAGGCGCAGCACCAACCGAAGGTGCGGCTCCAACTGAGGGTGCTGCGAGTGAGTCTACCCTGAGTGGCGATATTGCAATAGACGGATCTAGCACGGTATTCCCGATCTCCGAAGGGATGGCGGAGGAATTCATGGGAATTAACCCCGGTGCGCGAGTCACGGTAGGGGTCTCTGGTACCGGCGGTGGTTTCAAGAAGTTTTGCGCTGGAGAAACCGATATGGCGAATGCTTCCCGTCCCATTAAGAAAGAAGAAATCGAACTTTGTGCCCAAAACGGCGTTGAGTTTATCGAACTGCCCGTAGCCTACGACGGTCT
>DALYGI010000119.1:3663-5322 GCA_031971595.1 Prochlorotrichaceae cyanobacterium CTOTU29312 | reverse complement strand
ACCCGTGGAGATGGCACCTTTAGCGAAGACGATAACGTACTGGTGCAAGGGGTAGAAGCCAACCCCAATGGCCTTGGGTTCTTTGGCTATGCCTACTACGAAGAGAACAAAGCCAAGCTGAAGGCGGTTACCATCAAGAACAGCGAAGGAGCCTGTATAGAGCCCTCTGCCGAAACGATCGCAGATGGCAGCTACAACCCCCTCTCCCGTCCCCTGTTCGTGTACGTGAGCAAGAAAGCCTACGAGGAGAAGCCCCAAGTTCAGGCCTTCATGCAATACCAAGCTGATCCCGCTAACGCTCTGATCATTTCTGAAGCAGGCTACATTCCTCTGCCCACCGAAATTGAAGAAAAGGCCAAAGCCCGGATGGAAGCCATGACCACTGGCAGCATCTACGAAGGTGGTTCCTCCGTAGGAGTCAAACTGGTGGACAAGCTGTAGGTTTAGTCTCCCAGTGAAGTTCTTGGTGAAGCTTTTCAAGGTCTAGGTTCCTGACAGCGCTAACTTCAAGGTCTCAATGCAAGAAAAGCAGGTTGGGGAGTTTTCCCGCCTGTTTTTCAGTTCTGTTACTCAGGGCGAACCAGAAATCCCTTGAATTTGCGCTAGAAGGTCTTACGCCCCTGCTTGACCCACCTGCGGGTCTTCCCTGTATTCCCTTTTCTCTTGTATGACTGCTAATTCATTACCTTCGGTAGAACCCACCTCTTTGTGGAAGCCTAACCGATCGTTAAATCAACGGGTAGAGTTTGTTGTCAAAGCGATTTTTGCCAGCTTTGCCTTTCTCTCCATTGTGACCACGATCGGTATTATTGCTACTTTAATTTTTGAAACCTTTGAATTTTTAAAAGAAGTTCCCCTCTGGAAATTCCTGACGGATACCCGCTGGACTCCTTTATTTAGTAGCAAAGAATTCGGTATTTTCGTGTTGGTCAGCGCCACCCTGATGACCTCGTTTATTGCGATTCTGGTGGCACTTCCCTTAGGGTTGCTCTCCGCTGTGTTCCTCAGTGAATACGCAGACTTTAAGGTGCGGAAAATTCTCAAGCCCCTCCTTGAAGTTCTAGCAGGGATTCCCAGTGTGGTCTTTGGCTATTTTGCTCTTTTGGTGGTCACCCCCTTCTTACAAAATTTCATTCCAGGGTTGGGGGGCTTTAATGCCTTAAGTGCGGGCATTGTTTTAGGAATTTCCATCACACCTTTGGTCGCTTCCCTCAGTGAAGATGCTATTTATGCCGTTCCCCAAAGTTTACGGGACGGTTGTTATGCGTTAGGAGCCACCAAGCGGGAAACCATCACCGCCGTCGTCTTACCCGCTGCCCTCTCTGGTATTGTGGCTTCCTTGGTGCTTGCCATTTCCAGAGCCATCGGTGAAACCATGATTGTAACCCTGGCCGCCGGGCAAAACCCTCAGCCCATCGGGTTAGATTTTAAGTTTCTGAACCCAACCCTGCCCGCCATGACCATGACGGCCTATATCGTTCAAGTGAGTTTAGGAGACACCCCCACGGGTTCCTTAGCCTTTAAAACCCTCTTTGCGGTGGGCATGACCCTCTTTGTGATTACCCTTGCCCTCAACCTCTTTAGCTTTTGGTTTGTGCGCCGTTTCCGGGAGAAATACGAATGATTCAGACTCCTCAATCTTCAGTTAGCAAGACTGAA
>DALYGI010000119.1:0-3563 GCA_031971595.1 Prochlorotrichaceae cyanobacterium CTOTU29312 | reverse complement strand
TCTTTCCCCTTGGGTGTGGGAGCGGGGATTTATCTGGAAGAGTTTGGGGGAGATAATTGGTTTACTCGGTTTATCGAGATTAATATCAGCAACCTAGCAGGGGTTCCTTCCATTATTTATGGTTTGTTGGGGTTAATGCTCTTTGTGCGATTGATGGAGCCCATAACCGGCGGACGAAGTGTTTTATCCGGTGCTTTGATTTTGGTCTTGCTGATTTTACCCGTCATTATTGTGTCCACCCGTGAAGCCCTGCGATCGGTTCCCGATAGTATCCGTTTAGCGGGCTTTGCCCTCGGATCTACCCGCTGGCAGGTGGTACGGGAGCAGGTTTTACCCATGGCCCTCCCCGGCATTTTAACCGGGATGATTTTAGCCCTCTCCAGAGCGATCGGTGAGACGGCTCCGCTGATTATGGTGGGAGCTTTAACCTTTGTTCCTTTCGTACCCAGAGTCCTAGATGATCAGGGACAATTTGTGGCTATTACGGAAGGGTTACAAAGTCAATTTACGGCTTTACCTATCCAAATTTATAACTGGGTTTCTCGTCCCCAAGTCGAGTTTCACAACGCAGCGGCGGCTGGCATTGTAGTTTTGCTCATGGTCTTGTTAGCGATGAATTCCATTGCCGTTATTATCCGTAATCAACTGCAAAAAGCCCGTTAATTTCAAGAAACCTTCAAGCTCTCCTCTAAGGCTCTGAAGGTTTTTTTCAACTGCGATCGTTCCTCTGGACCTACATTATTCCTTAGCTATTTCCCGCAATCCTCATGATAGATACTTATTCCTCCTATACTGGTGCAGACCTATCCCTCCAAGCGGAAAAAGTTTCCGTTTATTATGGTTCTACCCTGGCTGTGCGAGAGGTCAGCTTAACCGTTCCCAAAAACAAAATTGTGGCTTTTATTGGCCCCTCTGGCTGTGGCAAAAGTACCATGCTTCGCTGCTTTAACCGGATGAATGACCTGATTCCGGGCACACGCGTGTTGGGCAAGATTCTATTTAAGGATCAAGATATTCACGCCAAGGATGTAGATGCGGTTTCCCTGCGCCGTCAAATTGGGATGGTATTTCAAAAGCCCAATCCTTTTCCCAAGTCTATTTACGAAAATATTGCCTTTGGGGCTCGGATTAATGGCTATCAGGGCAACATGGATGAACTGGTAGAGCAATCCTTGCGGGGGGCAGCCCTCTGGGATGAGGTCAAAGATAAATTGCGGGCCAGTGGGTTATCCCTGTCCGGGGGGCAACAGCAGCGGTTGTGTATTGCCCGCGCCATCGCCATTCAGCCGGAAGTGATTTTGATGGATGAACCCTGTTCAGCGTTGGATCCCATTTCTACCTTGCGGATCGAAGAACTGATGCAGGAGTTGAAAGAGAAATATACGATTATCATCGTGACCCACAATATGCAACAGGCTTCCCGCACCTCCGATTACACCGCTTTTTACAATGCGGAAGCCACGGAGAAAGGGGGCAAAGTGGGTTACCTCGTGGAATACGATCGTACCGAGGTGATTTTCCAGAGTCCTAAACAGGAAGCAACCCAGGCCTATGTGAGTGGGCGCTTCGGTTAATCGAGATTGCCAGTCCCCTTGAGATGTTGATCCAGGGGGACTTAGAGTTCCAGCCTGGAAACCAAAGGTATTACCCGCAACTCCATTGAAACTGATCGCAGAAGCATTATTTTGAATGTTGCTAGTCCCATTATTTGTAGCCAAACTATAGGCAGTTCTATCACTTGATACTGCCCTATGCCCAAACATTTCAACACCGCTGGCCCCTGTAAGGCAGACATCCATTATCTGCTTTCTCCCACCGTCCGATTGCCGGAATTGAAAGCCTTAATTGATGGGCAGAATTACTTCATTATCCACGCCCCTCGGCAAATGGGCAAAACCACCGCCATGTTAGCCCTAGCTGAAGAACTTACCGCCAGTGGAGAGTACACTGCGGTGATGCTTTCGGTGGAAGTGGGTGCGCCCTTTTCCCAGGATCCAGCAGCAGCTGAACAAGCCATTTTAAGTGAATGGCAACAATCGATCCGGTTTCGCTTGCCCCAAGAACTTCGGCCGACCCAATGGCCAAGTTTTGAAACCAAGTCTCTGCTCAGTACCTTTTTAAGTGATTGGGCTGCCACTGCCCAGCGTCCCCTAGTCTTATTTTTAGACGAAATCGACTCTTTACAGGATGAGGCTTTAATTTTTATCCTCCGACAACTTCGCTCTGGTTTTCCCAATCGTCCCCAGGGATTTCTCCATTCTTTAGGACTGATTGGCATGAGAGATGTGCGGGATTATAAAGTCAAATCGGGTGGCAGCGAGGGTCTTCGACCAGCCTTTGGCGATCGTCTATATACTGCCAGCCCTTTTAACATTAAAGCTGAATCTTTAACCCTAAGAAATTTTAATTTTGAATAAGTAAAAGCATTATACCATCAACATACAGCGGAAACGGGACAGATTTTTACCCCTGAAGCCATTGATCATGCATTTTGTTTGACCGATGGACAACCTTGGTTAGTAAATGCTTTAGCACGACAGGCAACCCAATTTTTAATTAAAGATGTAAGTCAGCCCATCACTCAGGAAGTCATTGAACAAGCAAAAGAAATCCTTATCCAGCGACAGGATACCCATTTAGATAGTTTGTCAGAAAAATTACATGAGCAGCGGGTACAAACGATTATTGAACCGATGTTAGCAGGACAAGACATTCCTAATCCACCCTGGGATGATATTCAATATGTTCTGGATTTAGGATTATGAACCCGAAAGCAAGGCGTATTAGAGATTGCTAATCCTATTTATCGAGAAGTTTTACCCCCCTTGTTTAGCGGCTTCTACTACCGTTGGGTTAGGCTATGTACAGCCCACTTGGTTATCGAAAACTGGAGATTTACTACCGGATCAATTATTAACAGCATTTTTAGAGTTCTGGCGACAACATGGGCAACCCTTATTGCAAAATTTTTCTTATCATGAAATAGCACCCCATTTAGTGTTGATGGCGTTTCTCCATCGGGATGTGAATGGGGGGGGGAACTTTAGAACGAGAGTATGCGATCGGTTCGGGGCGAATGGATTTATGTTTGCGGAATGGTACAGTGACGATCGCCATGGAATTAAAGGTGTGGAAATCCGGTCAAAAAGATCCCCTAGAAGTAGGCTTAAAACAGTTAGATAAGTACCTTTCAGGGTTAGGACTAGAAACGGGTTGGTTAGTGATTTTCGATCGTCGTCCTGACTTACCTCCCCTTAGCGATCGAACTACTACTGAAATGGCTGTGAGCCCCAATGGGCAGAACGATCGTCGTGATTCGAGGATAGAATAATAGAATAAAGAATAAAGAAGAAAAATATGGTGCAGCATCCTCTCAGCCAAACTGATTTTGCCCGCCCTCACGGAAGCCCTGAGCCCCTTTTGGCGACCGATTAAGTATCATTTATTTCCTCCCCTGGGTTTAGCGGCGTTAACTCTAAAGATAATTAGATAACTTTCTTTATCTTTCTTACGGTGAAAAGTTAACACTAACTGCCTTGCAAACGCCCTAGGGTTAGGTTTTC
>DALYGI010000118.1:3245-10876 GCA_031971595.1 Prochlorotrichaceae cyanobacterium CTOTU29312 | reverse complement strand
CTTTGTGCCTTTGTGGTTTAATCCTGAACTTTCCAGTTTATTTAATGCACGATCCCAAGATCCTTGGTTTCTCGTAGAACGAAGCCTCGGATCTTGCTGCGGTGTCCCCAGAAAACGGGGATCTGTGGGGGATCTGAGAATATGGCGTACAATCGTTGATAATAAAACTCTTTGATCCCTTACTTTTGTCCTCAAAACTTATCCTATCTGTTCCGCAAAACATGGTGAAAACTCCCCTAGATTATTCTCCTGTAACTGTGATCGGTGCTGGTTTGGCGGGTACTGAGGCGGCTTGGCAAGTTGCTCAGGCGGGGGTTCCTGTGCGTCTGTATGAAATGCGACCCCAGCGCTTGAGTCCGGCTCACCATACGGCGGAGGTGGCGGAGTTGGTGTGTAGTAATTCCTTTGGGGCTATGGCTAGCGATCGGGCGGCGGGGCTTTTGCAAACGGAGTTACAGCAGTTAGGGTCGATCGTTATGGCTAAGGCTCAGGAACACGCGGTGCCTGCGGGGGGGGCGTTGGCGGTGGATCGGGGCCGGTTTAGTCAGGAGTTAACGGCGTTGTTAGAAGCCCATCCCCTGGTGGATTTCCGGCGGGAGGAGGTGACGCAGATTCCTGAAACGGGGATTGTGGTGTTGACTACTGGCCCCCTCACCAGTCCGGCTCTGGAGGCAGATTTACAACGGTTTACGGGCCAGGAGTACTGTAGCTTTTTTGATGCGGCTAGCCCGATCGTGGTGGGGGAGTCTATTAATTTAGCGGTTGCTTTTCGGGCTTCTCGCTACGATCGGGGGGATGCGGATTATCTCAATTGTCCCTTCGATCGGGAGCAGTATCTCCACTTTTGGCAAGCGCTGTGCAGTGCGGAGCAGGCGGAACTCAAGGATTTCGATCGGCAAACCGCTCAGTTTTTTGAAGGGTGTTTGCCCATTGAGGAACTGGCTCAGCGGGGGGAAGACACCATGCGCTACGGCCCCCTGAAACCTGTGGGTTTGTTTGATACCCGTTTGGGGGATTTCCGCGATCCGGCCAATCGGGGCAAAAAACCCTATGCGATCGTCCAGTTACGCCAGGAGGACAAAGCGGGTCAACTCTGGAATATGGTGGGCTTTCAGACTAATTTACGCTGGGGCGAACAAAAGCGCGTTTTTCGGATGATTCCCGGCCTAGAAGAGGCGGAGTTTGTCCGCATGGGGGTCATGCACCGCAACACTTTTATTAACTCCCCACAACTGCTGTGGCCCACCCTCCAATTTCGGAAACGATCGTCCCTACTGGCGGCAGGGCAGTTAATTGGCACGGAAGGGTACACCGCTGCTACCGCAGGAGGATGGTTAGCGGGAACCAATGCGGCCCGCCTTGCCCAAGGCCTCCCCCCCTTGACCTTGCCTCCCACCACCATGGCCGGAGCCCTCTTCGAGTTTGTCAGTTCCGCCGATGCTAAACACTTTCAGCCCATGCCCCCCAATTTTGGCCTCATGCCCCCCGTGCCCTCCCCCCATCGGCAAAAACGGGAACGCTACGGCCAATACCGCGATCGGGCTTTGGCTGCCTTAACCCCTATCCTTTCCCACCCTTCTCACCATGATTGACCACCCTTCCCCCCAGAAACGATCGGCTCCGGTTCCCCAATTGCCTAAAGTTCCCCAAGTTCCGAAAGCTTCTAGGGGAAACCCTGGATTAAAGCCGCCTCAAGCACGGGTTTGGATCGCTGGGATCCTCTGGGGGAGTGTGGGGCTGAGTAGTTGTGGGGTCGTGCCGGGAACCAGTATTGCCACCGTTGAGCCGGGTTATGCCGGGTTAAAAATTGAACTGTACGGCGGCAATAAGGGCATTGAAAACGCCACTCTGGTTACGGGGCGGGTTTGGTACAATGGCTATACGGAGAGCGTGGTTATTTTTCCGACCTTTATCAATACTTACCCCTTTACCCAACAGGTCACGGAAGGCTCTCCCACCGATGAATCCGTAATCTTTTCCGTGGGGGGCAGTCCCGTTTCCGCAGATGTGGGGATTTCCTTTGGGTTTACCACGGAAGCGGTGCCCAACACCAGCTACAGTAAGCTCCATCAGTTTTATGAAACCTACCGGAAAACCCCCGATGAATTCCGGGCCAATGAGCTACGCAACGGCCTCCGCAACTGTTTTGCAGAGGTGGCGGAAACCCTGAAACTCACCCCTTCCATGTTGCCCACCAATCAACAGCGCCTAGTGCAGACGGTGACCACCTGCGTTCAAGACAAGTTTCCCCACATTGTGGTGCAGGATGTGACCCTCCTCGGCCCCCTGCGCTTACCCCCAGAAATTCAGAAAAGTATTGATGAACAATTTGCCGCCCAACAGGCCGCCCAAACCGCAGAATCTAACCGGCGACGGGTAGAGGCGGAGGCCGCGGCCAATGTGGCTCAGGCCAAGGGAGAAGCCCAGGTCACGATCGAGCAGGCCAAGGCGGAAGCGGAGGCCAACCGGTTGCGGGCTCAATCCGTCACCCCTCAGTTGTTAGAACTGGAACGGCTGCGGGTGGAGCGGCTACGGGTCGAGCGTTGGGATGGCCAAGCGGCCCCCACCATTCAAACCCCCAATGTGCAATTGGGAGGGGCTGCTGCTGAAGCTCCCGTACCGGCTCAGTAATTCAAGACTTAGTAATTCAAGGCTGGGGAACGGAACGAGCAAAACAAACCTGAAGCCCCGATCGGGGGTGGAGGGTGGGAATACGAACCAGGGTCAAATCCTGATGGGGAACTAAATCCCAGCTATAGTGCCGCAGCAGTAAAGCGGCGATCGTTTTCATCTCCATCTGGGCAAAGGCCATCCCCAGACAAATACGGGGGCCGCCCCCAAAGGTCACCAGGCTAAAGTCTGTCCCTTTATGCTCCGCCCGCTCTGGACTAAACCGATCGGGATCGAACTGCATGGGATTCGTAAAGTGGCGATCGTCTTTGTGGGCCGCATCAATGCGATACACCACTGACCAGCCTTGGGGCACCCGATAGCCCTTAAACTCAAAGGGTTTCACCACTCCCCGAAAACCACCACTCACCGGAGGAAAGAGGCGCTCGACCTCCTTAATCACCTGATCCAGGTAGGGCATTTGCTTGAGTTGCGCCATGGTTACCTGGGCCGAGCTTGATTCCCATTGAGCCATCAGATCCCGTTGCTCTTGACGGGCCCGCTTCAAAATGTCTGGGTATTGAGCCAAGACCATCACCAGAGAGGTGAGCAGGGAGGTAGTGGTTTCGTGACCCGCAAAGAGCATCAGCAGGGCTTGGACTTTCAGTTCTTCCAGGGTTAACCGATCCCCATGCTCATCCTGGGCCTGTACCAATAACCCCAGCGCATCCTGGGTTGGATGTTCAAGACGATCGTGAATCACCTGCTCTAAATGGGCCAGCAAGGCATCCCGTGCCCGGAGCGCCTTACCGTAGGGAGTCCATCCCCAGCGCAGAAAGGGCAGGGCAAACAGCCCATTCGTTAAATCCGTAAACCATTGGGATAAACGATCGGTCATGGCCCCGCTAGAACTACCAATGAGTAACTGACTAGCGATGGCAAAGGTCAGCTTTTTCATTTCCCCCAGCCAGGCAAAACTGCGTTGAGCTTCCCAGCGGGCAGCATACTCTTGGGTCAGGCTCACCATGGTTTCTAAATAGCCCTCCAGGGCCTTGCCGTGGAAAGCGGGCAGGAGTAACTTCCGATTGCGCTGATGCTCTGCCCCCTCCTGCAAAAACAAAGAATTGCCCAATAACTCCTGAAACGTTGGGGGCCAGCCCTCTCGCCAGGAAAAACAATCCATCCGCGTGGAGAGAATAAACTGGTTAGCCTCCGCTCCCATCATCAAAACCGTGGGTCGTCCCAAAATATGAGATTTAGAAATATCCCCATATTGGACGCGGCGTTTATCAGCGTATTCCCGATCGAAGAGAAAATTAAGGGTTTCGCCCACTAAAGGCAACCCCATGGAACCCGGCGGCAAGGGCAATTCTGAGAGATCAGCGGCGCTAGCACTAGCACTAGAAATAGGGTCAGGCATAAGCTCAGGAATGGGGCGGCAAGGAGTCGATGTTTTTAATCTGGGCTAAACCCATCATTCTATGCCCGTCGATAAATCTGGGTCAACTTCAGCAACCGCTGACTCAGTTCTGGGGACAGTTGGTGGGAAAAGGGATAGCGCCAGCGCCAATTGCCTTCATTAATGGCCGGATCGTTCATGCGAGACTGACCATCTAGCCCTAGGATGTCCTGGAGGGGCAAAATGGCTAGGTTGGCCGGAGAGCGTAGAGCCGTGCGAATCAGTTCCCAATGAATTTCCTTCACCTCTTCAGGCCGATCGTAACCGAGAAAATGGGTTACCTTTTCTTTTTCCGGCTCATTCAGGGTTTGCCACCAGCCGATGGCCGTGTCGTTGTCGTGGGTGCCCGGATAAACCACCGCATTGTGGGGATGGTTGTGGGGCAAATAGGGGTTCGTCCGATCGCCCCCGAAGGCAAACTGTAAAATTTTCATGCCAGGGAAGTCATACCGATCGCGCATTTCCTCCACTTCTGGGGTAATGGTGCCCAAGTCTTCCGCCAGCACGGGCAGATAGCCCAATTCCTGCCGGAGGGTTTGGAAAAAGGCATGGCCGGGGGCGGTGACCCATTCCCCATTGATGGCTGTTTTTTCCCCGCCGGGCACTCGCCAGTAGGCCTCAAAGCCCCGGAAGTGATCAATCCGCACCAGATCGGCATAGGCCAACGTGGCCCGAAACCGATCGATCCACCAGCGGAAGCCCGTAGCCTGCATTTGCTCCCAGTTGTACACCGGATTCCCCCACAACTGCCCCGTTTCACTAAAATAATCCGGCGGTACCCCCGCAATAAAGGCCGGGTCTAGGGTGTCGGGCTGAAGTTGGAATAGCTCTGGGCTAGCCCACACATCAGCGCTGTGGTAACACACATAAATAGAAATATCGCCAATAATCCGAATACCCCGTTCGTTGGCATAGTGGCGCACCTGTTGCCACTGCTCAAAGAAGGTAAATTGCAGAAAACGATGGAATTGGAGCCGATCGCTCAGGGTTTGGCGTTTCTCGGCCAAGGCTTGGGGATCCCGTCGGGCTAACCCACTGGGCCACTGGTTCCAGGGCTGATCGGGATATTGCTCCACCAGCGCCATAAATAAAACATAATCTTCTAGCCAGGGCTGACGCTGGCAAAAATCCTCAAAAGCATAGTGGCGATCGTGTTGGAGACGGTGGCGAAAACGATCGTAGGCCTGCTCTAAAAAGACCATTTTGTGAGGAATCACCCGATCGAACTCAACCCAATCCCGCCGACTATGGGGCAAATGGGGCAACACCGTTAATTCATCCCCCTGGAGCACCCCCTGCTCCACCAGCTTTTCCAAACTAATCATCAAAGGATTCCCCGCAAAGGTGCTGTAATTCATGATGTAGGGGGAATGCTCGTAGCCAGTGGGGCCCAGGGGCAAAATCTGCCAATACCGCTGGCCGCTGGCTTGCAAAAAGTCTATAAAATCGTATGCTCCTTTACCCAAATCACCAATACCGTGGCGACCCGGCAGAGAAGTCGGATGGAGGAGAACACCGCTGGCACGTTCCAGAATCATACGCGATCGCTGAGGCTAGTAGAGTAATGGCAAGGAGTACTGGTAGAGTAGCTCAGCGTCACTTTACCAGAAAAATGGGAGCGGGGAACGGGGGAATAGGGAATGGGGAATGGGGGAATAGGGGAATGGGGAATAGGGAATAGGGAACGGGGAACGGGGTAGAAATTCTTGTTCTGAAATCTAAATGTATGGGCGGTGCCCCCGTGCCCGCCCTAGGGTAACGGGAATTGGGAATAGATATGGTAAAATAAGTGATAATTGACCGCCTGTGCAATTTAAGGGCCAAAATCCCCGGCTTCTTCTAGAGCGAAGTCCAATCTCTTGATGCTATGTCCCCAGAAACCTGGGATCTGAGGTGAGATTGGGATCTGAGGTGAGATATAGTTGCACACCGCGTCTAATTGGGGAATTAGCTCAGTTGGTAGAGCGCTGCGATCGCACCGCAGAGGTCAGGGATTCGAGTTCCCTATTCTCCATTAAATTAATGTCTTGGCTAATCACGAACTTGCCCTTGGAGTCACTACATCCAAGACTCTCTGATGTAGCCAGGCTAGGGTAGCTTATGCTCAGTATCTCTGCTAAACGTCGCAAGGATGCCCAGCCAAGGTCTGATACCAAAATATCAAAATAGATGAAGCGATCGCTGATCCATTGCTGATCTATCCCTGTACCAAGCCGCCCAGGTTAACACCAAGGAAAACTTGTTTCATCACCTCCTTACAAGCTAGAATGTTAAACAAATCTAACATTGGATGTGAGAATAAACCCAGTTAGATTTAACATCACTATCCCCAATCTGACCCAAAATGGATGGAATTTGTTAACCCTGTCAGAGCATTTCGAGAGCAAGCGGGTTTTTCGCAACAACAGCTAGGCGAGTCTATTGGTGTAACTCGTCAGACGGTTGCTGCATGGGAAATGGGCGATCGTCCACCTTCCTTAGTTAATCTCACGAAAATTGCCAAGGTTTTGGGTATCTCGGTTGACTTGTTACTACCTGAATTGAAACAGTCCTCAACGGCAGGCGAAATATCTCTGTTGTTTCGAGCGGATCAGCCTTCTGCCCTCACCCCTGCATTACGCCAGTTGTTGACCCAAAAAGCATTAGATTATGCATCTTTAGAACAATTGTTAGATGAACTGCCTGCACTGCCTGAACAGCGCCCATTGAGAAGTTATAACGAACATTTAGTAGAAGAAGTCGCACAAGATATTCGATCTTGGTTAGGCGTTAGTGATCTGACTCCTTTAGGAGATGTGTTTTTGCTATTGGAAAGCAAGGGACTCAAGATTATTACCTATCCATTACCAGAGGCTGTTTTTGGCTTTTCTGCCTATACGAATGAGCTAGGCGCTGTCATTTTTGTTAATTCAGACAACCCAACTGAGCGGCAATTTCACACGGCTCTCCATGAACTGGCTCATCTCATCTTCCATCGACAAGACTATAAAACGCCTTCTGAACCACAGGGCAAAACGCTCAAAAAAGATCCGAAGGAAAAAGCGGCTGATCATTTATCGGGTGCTGTAGCGTTGCCATCCCAGATTTTAAGGAAGGAACTACACGCATATCGAAACCACTGGATTCCTGAACCGGTATTGGCGGATCTCAAACGCCGCTATGGGGTCAGTATGAGATCGGTACTTTATCGTGCCGAACAGCTAGGCATTATTAGCAAAACCCAAATGGAGCAACAAATTGGGAAGATCACTAAAAAGTACGGTAAGCATAGTGAAGAACCGACGTTACCCAAACCATCTCGCCTAACTCGTTTAGAGAGATTGACTTTTTTTGCACTACTGACGGAGCAAATTACTACTTCGAGAGCAGCAGAAATTTTAGGACGATCGCTGAACGACATTCGTAGTACCTTGAAACAGTGGACGGAGGACACCGAGTTTTGACATTCTTAGTCGATGCTAATGTTCTAATTGATTTAGGCATGGTGCAAGGATTAGATCTTTTGCCAAGACTTGATGATTCTGAGGTATTGGATGTTGTTTTATTGGAGTGCAAACAACCT
>DALYGI010000118.1:0-3145 GCA_031971595.1 Prochlorotrichaceae cyanobacterium CTOTU29312 | reverse complement strand
CTGGAAGTCGATTTCCTTCCCAGGAATTAGCAACCTTGCGTAAATTCCTCCAGTGCTAGAGCGACAGAGCGATCGCCTCTGTTAACTTTGTGACTCCCACTGAAGAGGGTTCGATCGGGTTGGCGTAGTCCTCTGGACTGGTCTACAGTCCATCGGTCAGGTAGTAATGGGATAGGCTGCCAATCCCTAAACCAGACAACGCAACGATCGCTAAGACCCAAAATGCGATCCACTCGTTGTACCGATGATCCTGAAGTTCTAGGCGGGCCAGGGTAAGGGCGGTGAAGATAATCATCCACTCTAGGGTGATACTCAGGTAAACCACCAAAATAACGCTGAGAATACTAAAGCCAAGGGCCAGGATAAAAGATTTGGTGTCGGACTGAAATAACTTGAGAATCCAATCCCGCAAAAAAGCCAGGGGAGCCGTCATCGTCCCAATCACCAGCAGATTCAGCAGGGTGATCACCCCCCAAAAGAGAGTCACAAAGTAAGACCATTTCCAGGGGAACACAGCCCAATGGTGATGCCAAGCCTGACCTCGCTCAAACCATTGCCAGCCAAAAATGGCGTAGGTGAGTAGCATCAACGCCAAAGCAAAATAGGGAAAAGCTAAAAGCCGCTTAAACATTCTCGATCTAGAAACCTAAAGTCCAGTCAGTTCTCAGATCCTCAGTTTCTTGTAGAACGAAGCCTAATCTCTTGATGCCTTGTCCCCAGACAACGGGGATCTTGGCAATCTGTAGATTAATCTATTCTTAACAAATATCCCGTGGGATCCGTGTAAATGCTATAGGTAGGGGAGGTTCTCTTGAGTACAAAGCTCCAGTAACCTATCCTTTGTTTCCTATGCTACGCTGAATAAGCGTAAAGTTCTAGACATTTCCGTGCCAGTGTGTTCTGAGGTCTAGAGGTCATTATATAAAAGGCCTGGAAGTTCGATTGCGACCTGTAAGTGCTATCTATCGCATCGATTTATGAGAATTCGATTGGTTATCCTCCTTGCTGCTCTGCCCTTGATGCTGTGGCGAGGGCTCGTTGCCTTGGGTCAACCCCCACCAACTCAACCACCAAAGACGGTGCTAGTGGGGATTTATGAAAATGAACCCAAAGTGTTTATGGATTCCCAGGCAAGACCTACAGGGTTTTGGATGGATATTCTCAAGACCATTGCCAAACAGGAGCAATGGCATTTGGTTTATGTGCCCTGTGAGTGGCAAGCCTGTCTCCGATCGCTTGAAGGGGGGGATCTGGATCTAATGCCGGATGTGGCCCATACGGCAGAGCGGGATCAGGCTTTTGATTTTAACCAGGAAGTGGTGCTTTCCAGTTGGTCGGAGGTGTATGTTAGCCCTCGTGTCATTGTCAATTCCTTTTTAGACTTAGATCAAAAGCGCATTGGGGTGTTACAGGGCAGTATTCAGGAAGAGGAGTTGAGTAACCAAGCTCAAGACTTTGGGCTAAAGCTCACCTTGGTGGAACTGTCTAGTTTTCAGGAAATTTTCGAGCAAGTCAGCAGTGGATCCATCGATGCGGGTCTAGTTAATGTCTATTATGCCCGCTGGAATGCCCGTCGGTATGCCGTTCGGCCCGCTAACTTAGTCTTTAACCCGGCACAACTTCATTTTGCCGTTGCTAAGGGGGATCCCCTATCCTTAATTCCCCCTCTCGATCGTCATATTCGGGCGTTAACCCAGGATCCCAAGTCTGTCTACTATCAAGCCAGCGATCGTTGGTTATCTCCCCATGTGGATTCTTTTCGCCATTACGTGCGGGTTCTGTGGTTGCCCCTGTCCGCATCGGCCACCGCGCGTGGTGGTGGTGTTTGCCATCTGGACACGGGGCTTAAAGGCAGAAATCGATCGCCGTCAGCAGGCGGAAGATCAATTATTAACCAGCGATCGACGCTATGCCTCCTTGATTGGGGCTTTGCCGGTGGGGATTTTTCGCACCAATGCGGAAGGCCATAATATCTATATGAACGATCGGTGCTGCGAGATTGTGGGGCTACCCCTAGAGCAAGCCCTAGGCATCGGTTGGACAGTGGCGATTCATCCAGAGGATCGGGGCCAGGTTTGGCGAGCGTGGTTACAGGCCCAGGCCGAAAACCGTCCTTTTCAGCGGGAATATCGTTTCTTAAAACCGGATGGCCAGGTGGTGTGGGTCTATGGCCAAGCCGTACCGGAACGGGATAGTAATGGCGAGATTTGTGGCTATGTGGGTAGCGTGACGGATATTAGCGATCGGAAACGGGCTGAAGAAAGACTAAAAAAACAGGAAGGTCGGCTACGGTTGGCCATCCAGTCTGCGGGCATGATTTGCTGGGAATATAACTCTAAAACCCAGGAGGTGAAGTATTGGGGGCGCTACACCGCCTTAGGCTGGCAACCTGACTCTACCGTGAGCGATCGGTTAAGCGCCCCCGCTGAACACCTGGAAAATTATTCCTACCTGCTCAAACCCATTACCCCCAACCAGTTAATCAATGTGCTGGGGCAAACCTCCCCCTTGGCCGCGCCCCCCTTAAAACCTCTAAAACCAGGAGCGATCGTCTCCCCTGGCCCGGATTGGTCTACCCTGCGCCTATTAGTAGTCGAAGACAGTCCCATTAACCAGTCAGTGATCCAGGGCTTTTTGGGGGCCTTAGACCTCAAAGTAGACTGTGTGGCCAGTGGCAAAGCAGCCCTAGAGATTTTGCAACAAACGACCCAATCCCCCTACGCCCTGATTTTGATGGATTGCCAAATGCCGGAGATGGACGGTTACGAAACCACCCAGTACATTCGCCAAGGCCAGGCCGGAGCCCTGTATACCCAGGTGCCCATTATTGCCCTCACCGCCCACGCCATGCCCGGCGATCGGGAGAAATGTTTAGCGGCGGGGATGAATGATTATTTGACCAAACCCCTGACCCTCCGGGATCTGAGATCCATGCTGCGGCAATGGTTGAATCAGCCCCCCTCCGCCGATCGTTTCCCTCTGCCTCAGTCCCAATCTTTGGATCAGCCTTCTGATCTGGAGTCCATTGTCCCCTCTAGCCTAGAGTCTGCCGGTTCAGACCCCCCCGTGCCTATGTCTGTCTCGATCTCCTTAGCTGTCCCTGAGTCTCTGCCCGGATCCATTCCCTTATTTGATGTGGAAGGCT
>DALYGI010000117.1:0-10881 GCA_031971595.1 Prochlorotrichaceae cyanobacterium CTOTU29312 | reverse complement strand
CGTTGAGTTGCTGGTAGGAATCACCTATTTTGACTGGAGATAACTGCATTGTAACTGTCCCGCTTTACGCTCTATCCCCAAAATCCTTATTTCAAATCACCAACTTTTTCCCTATCCTCCACGGATTCACTGTCAGATTGCACTAGGCGTTCTAGATCTTCCACCTCTAAGGTTCCTCTGCTGGGTGGCTTGCGGAATTCTACTAAGGATTTCACGACGATGTACAATACCGGCACAATAAACAAGCTTAGGAATGTGGCAAAAAACATTCCTCCAAACACTGCTGTTCCCAAAGACTGACGGCTGCCTGCTCCGGCTCCGGTGGCAATCATGAGGGGGAAAATACCCACTAAGGTGGAAATGGCGGTCATTAAAATGGGCCGTAATCGCTGTTTAGAAGCCTCGATCGCTGCGGTGACGATCGTTTTGCCTTCTGCCCGCAGTTGGTTAGCAAATTCCACAATTAAAATGGAGTTTTTACTGGCTAAACCAATCAACATGACGAGGCCCACTTGCCCGTAAATATCGTTGGGAAATCCCCGTAAAAAGAGGGCTAAAAGTGCTCCTAAAATGGCGAGGGGAACGGCCATCATAATAATGACTGGATCCACGTAGCTTTCGTATTGGGCTGCTAGGGCGAGGAAGACAAAGACTAAACCCAGACCAAAGATCAGCGGGGCTTGTCCGCCGGATTCGAGTTCTTCGCGGGACAGGCCAGACCATTCATAACCAAAGCCTTTGGCTAAGGTTTTTTCGGAGACTTCGGCCATTGCTTCGATCGCATCGCCGGAACTGGCTCCGAAGGCGGGTAAGCCGTTGATTTCAATGGAGCGGGAGAGGTTGTAGTGGTTAATGGTCTGAGCGCCGGTGCTGGGGGTGAGGGTGACTAAGCTGCTCAGGGAAATCATTTCACCGCTGTTCGATCGCACGTATAACCGATCGATGTCCTGGGGATCGTTGCGGAAGGATTCGTCTGCTTGCACATAAACCCGGTAGTTGCGCCGCGCTAGGGTGAAGTCGTTGACATAGCGGGAGCCGAGGTAGGTTTGCAGGGTGCGGTAAATTTCGTCCACATTCACATCCAGGGCTTTGGCCCGCCGCCGGTTCACGTCCACCTGAAGCTGGGGACTGTTGGCGGAAAAGGTGGTGAAGGCCACCATGATTTTGGGGTGATCCATGGCGGCTTTCATGACGCTGCCGGAGGTTTGTACCAATTCATCTAGGCTGAAGGTGCCTTGGCGATCCTGAAGTTGGTACTGGAACCCCCCAAAACTCCCTAAACCCCTCACCGCAGGCGGGTTAATGGGCAAAATCCGAGCTTCTGTAATGGAGAGCAGTTGTTGCTGTACCCGTGCAATGACCGCTAGGGCAGACTGATTGGGGCCAGTCCGTTCAGACCAGGGTTTGAGGGGCACAAAGACCACGCCGTTGCTGGCACTGTTGCCACTGAAGCCAAAGCCCCCCACCGCAAAGGTGGCCCGCACTTCCGGCTGGGGTAGGAGAATGTCTTCGATCTGTTGCATCACGTCGCGGGTGTAGTTTAAGCCCACCCCCTGGGGCCCCCCGACGATCACAATAAAATAACCCTGATCTTCGTCCGGTAAAAATGCCCCTGGCACCAGGCTATACAGCCCGTAGGTGCAGACCAACAGCCCCGCAAAGCCTGCCACTACCAGCCAGCGCAGCCGCACTAAGCCCCCCAAAATGCCGCCGTATAACCACTGCATTCCATCAAGGAAGTCGTTAATACGATCGAAGCACCAGCCAATGATGCCGGTGTGGTTTTGTTGCCGCAGCAGCAGGGCAGACAGGGCCGGGGTCAGGGTCAGGGCGTTAAAGGTGGAAACCGCAATGGAAAAGGCGATCGTTAAGGCAAATTGGCGATAGAGGGCTCCGGTGGTGCCGGGAAAAAAGGCCACGGGGACAAAGACCGCCATCAAAACCAGGGAAGTGGCAATCACCGCCCCCGTCAGGCTCCGCATGGATTCGATCGCTGCGGTGGTTGGATCTGAGCCTTCCCGAATCCGCCGGGAAATGTCCTCCACCACGACGATCGCATCGTCTACCACCATGCCACTGGCCAGGGTTAAGCCAAAGAGGGTGAGGCTATTGATGGAAAAGCCAAAGAGTTTAACAAAGGCAAAGGTACCAATCAGGGAGACGGGAATGGTGATGGAGGGAATGATGGTGCTCCAGCCATCCTGAAGGAAAATTAAAATGACCAGCACCACTAAGCCCACGGCCATGAATAGGGTATGCACTACCTCCTTGAGGGACTGCTCCACATAGTCCGTGGTATCAAATCCGATGTCGTAGGTAATGCCTTCCGGGAAGTTGGCCGCTAACTCCTTCATCTTGGCCTTAACCCCGTGGGCTACGTCCAAAGCGTTACTACTGGGGAGTTGAAAGATCCCTAACCCCACCGCTTCCCTGCCCCGAAAGCGTACAAACGTATTATAATTTTGGGAGCCTAGTTCTACCCGTCCCACATCCTTGAGGTGTATCAGATTGCCATTCTCGCCACGGGCAATGACCACCTCCTCAAAATCTTCCACACTGGTGAGGCGGCTATCCGTCCGCAGATCAATTTCATAGCCCTGTTCTTCAGAGACAGGAGCTTGGCCAATGCGCCCCGCACTGGCTTGGAGGTTTTGTTCCCGCAGGGCATTAATGACATCATCCGCCGTTAACTGCCGACTAGCCAAACGATCGGGGTTGAGCCAGATCCGCATGGCATACTTGCGCTCCCCAAAGATGGTGATATTGGCTACACCGGGCACCTGTTTGAGGGCATCCACCACATAGAGATCGGCGTAGTTGCTTAAAAAAGTACTGTCGTAGCGATCGTCTTCACTATAAAACCCCAACCCCAAGAGAATATTATTCGACTGCTTGCTCACACTCACCCCGGACTGCACCACGGATTCCGGTAACTGCGGCTCCACCACGGAAATCCGGTTTTGCACATCCACCGCCGCCACATTCTCATCCCGATCCGCCGCAAAGGTAACGGTATGGCACTGCTGCCGTCATTACTGCTGCTGGAGGTCATGTAGCGCATCCCCTCCACCCCATTAATGGCCCGCTCCAAAAGATTCGTGACAGAATTCTCCACCGTGGCCGCATCCGCCCCAATAAAATTGGCATTGACCGTCACCTGTTTGGGGCTGATTTCTGGGTACTGGGCAATGGGGAGGCCAGGAATACAGATTAAGCCAATTAACAGGGTAGCGATCGCGCACACACTGGTAAAAACCGGGCGCTTAATGAAAAAGTTAACGAACATAGGACGGGGAGAAGAGGGGATGAGAGGAGAGAAGAGAGATCGTGGGGAATCTAAAAAAAAGCTAAAGCTATTGTTAAGTATAGTAGACAAATCAAGATGCTTCCCTAATTCGTTCCCTACTTTAACGGCGTGTGCAACTTAAGTGCCAAGATCCCCGGTTTCTGGGGATAGCATCAAGAAATTGGGCTTCGTTCTACAAAAAGCCAGGGATCTGAGAATAGCTGCACATCGCGTTACTTTAGATCCTTTAGATCGTTAACCAGTTAAATATCTGTGTAGTAGTCAAACAGAGGTCAAGCTCAGGTAAAACGGGCAAAGGGCGATCGTTCCGAAAAACCTGCACCCGTTGATCCTCAAACACGGTCAAAATGCTGGCTTCCGCCGGGTGAACTAACCAGCCTAATTCTGTCCCGTGTGCCGCACAGTACAGCAAGTTCTCCAACACCTTGGTTTGGCTTTGACCGGGAGACAAAATCTCGATGGCCCAGGGGGGAGCAAACTTAAACTGATTCGCCACCTCACCAGCAGCATCACGGGGAATATCACCCCAACGGACGATCGCTATGTCGGGAATGAGGGACACCCCCCCAAAGGTGCAGCGCAATTCGGGGAAGACCCCTGCCAATTGTTGGGACTCTGCCACCTCTGCAATAGCCTGGCAAAGCTTAAACTGAAGACGACTGTGTTTTCCTTGAGGCATGGGTTTTGCAGAAATACGCCCATCGATAAATTCTTCGCCAGGTTTGCTTTCTGGACGTTGCAAAAATTCTTCTAGGGTCAGAATTGGAGCGATCGTTACCATATCTGGATCTCCTAGGGGGTAGGACTGAGGCTAGGCCCGCAGGGGATGGTTTGGGAGGGGATCGCAGGGGTGGAATCCGGGGGGGGAGAGTCGATCGTTCGGATCACGGCATTTTTAGCTGGTTCTGAGGTGCCGAGGCTGGGATCGGTGGCGATGGCACTGATGCGATCCCCTGGTTCTAAACCGTTGAGGTCAATTTGGAAGCGTCCTGTCTCCGTGTCCACGGGCAGGGAAACCAGTAATTCCGTGAGGGGGGCGTAGTCCCGGAAATCTGCCCCGGCGGTGCGTCCCGAACTTTGGGATACTTTATACACATCTACGATCGCTCCGGGATCCGCCTCACCCGCGATCGTCACCGTCTCTTCAAACAAAAAGAATTCATCTCCTAGAAACTGGGGAGCATTAATACCCCGATTCGCCGTATCTAAGCGACGATTTTCCGAGTCTCTGGGCGGGTTTACCCCATCCCCGATCGCGTTGTCCCAGACCCCCGTGTGCCGACGCACCACTAAATCGATGCTCAACCCCTCTAGGGCGGCAAAGCGGTTATCCTGAATCCGATTTTGAACACTGCGGGGATAGGCCGCCACCACCACACCGCCCCCTCCAACCTGATGGATAATGTGATTATTCAGCACCTCATGGCCACTGCCCGTCAGGTAAATGGCTCCCCGATGGCTCCCCGCGCCATTGAAGTGAAGATCATTGTCTCGGATACTGACGCTACCCTGGGGTTTGAACAGAAAAATACCACTGCCTGCGTTCTCACAAATGCGGTTGTTATAAATCGCCACCCCTGCGATCGTTCCTTCTAGGCGAATGCCATCGGCCATGCCTGCGCCCCCGTTCCCCCGGATTTCATTGTCATAAATTTGACTACCAGAGGCTTCCTTTCCCGTCAAAATGGCGCTACCGTCTAGCCCTTCAAAGCGGTTGCCATGAATCCGGCTATCGAGCCCTTCAAACAAGACAACGCCAAAGGATGATGGAGTTCCCCCCACCTCAACCCCGGTAATTTCTACGCCTTGGGGTGGGGTCAGTTGGGCTACCCACGGCAATTCCTCTAAATCGTACAGCCCCTCTCCTTGGGTAATAACGATCGCTCCGGTGAGGGTGTTGGCCCGTCCTGAATCGGAAGACTCCACCTTAAAGCCGCTACCAAAGGAGGTATTAGCCGTGGTGAATCCCTGCAAGGCTAAATTCTGCACCCGCACTCCATCCGCCAAAATGGTCAGGCCTCTGGGAAGGGTCGCAGCGGTTGCCGGACTCAGGAGGACTTTACGATCGCCCAGGGTTCCATCTAAAACTAAATTGGCACGGGCCAGGGGCGGCAGGGGGCTCTGGAGGGACAACAGGGGATTTTCAGAGACAACGGCCCAGGTAATCTGAGACGGCTGATCCGGTGCCAGGGGGGTAACCTGAGCTTGCTCAAGGTCACTGAGATCGGTCAAGCTCACCGTCCCATTCGTCAAGGCGATCGCTTCCCGGAGGGTCAACTCCCCATCCGCAGTAATTTCTCCATCCTGCAAACTATTCACCTCCACCGCCCAAGACTGAGGAGCAGGGGGCAACACCGGGATCTTAGACTCAGCAAAACTAGGGGCTGGTGGCAGCAGGGCCACACCGATCGCGGTAACAATCCATGCCTGGGCAGCAGATGACCGAGAAGTAAGGGGGCGGAAATGAGTCATAGGGGAGAAGAGGGAAGAGGGAAGGGGGAAGAGAGAAGAGGGAGGGGAGGGGAGCGATCGTCTTAAGTCTTAAGGAATGAAACATCGCGTTAAGTTGCCCACGCCGTTAGGCAATGACCTAATCTTATCATTTCAATTTGACCTCTACCCCGGTTCTCTGTCTAGGGAAACAGTCTATCGCCCTGTCCCGCCCGCAACGAGGGATTTTCTAATAATTTGAGGGGATTTTGGGGAGGACGATCGCCCTTATTCTCGGCCCGCACTGCGTAAATAACAGTGGAGATGGCTTTGCCCCTCAGGGTTAAAGATTAACAACTGACGATCGTTGTAGGATCGCACCTGAAGGGCAATGCCTGTTAACCAGAGGGTCAAAATGGGCGCTGCGAGGGGGAACCACCACTGGGCATAGAACCCCAGGAGGGCTGTGCTAAACCAGAGCAAGGGAAAAAAACAACGGTGACCAATTGCCAGTGCAACGCTAAACGATGAAGCCCTAGGGCACTGATGCCCCCCAAAACCACGAGACCTAGGCTCACCCAAAGCCCTGCCGGTCGTCGTAAAAAACGATCGTTTAAGAGATTATCTAAAGTCGCCGCATAGAGGTACACCCCGGAGCCCTTGGCATCTCCATAGAAGGGGGTGCGGAGCGGATTACTTTCTAAACCGGTGGCGGTAATGCCCACCAAAACAATTTTATTGGCAAACGTATCGGGATGAACTTGATGCTTCAGCACCGCTGCGAAGGAATATTGGGGCAATTGTTGGGCAGGGGCGGGCCAGTTAATCCACACCTGATTTCCTTCCAGGCTGGGTTGGGGCGGGGGAATAGGAATAGAAGCCTGGGAAGCTTGAGAGCCTAAGATCTGTAGGGTTTCATTATAAACCTGGGCCAAGGCCACTCCCAAACTAGGAATTGCACTGTCTTCGGTGGGTAAATACAGCCAGGTCGATCGGGTAATACCATCCGGATCGGAGACACTTTGCACATGACCCAGACCTGCACTAGAGTCTAAAAAAGGCCAAGGTAACAGCGTATTGCCCTGACTGTCCTGCGCCAGACCCAAAACGATCGTTCCGTTCACCAACATGGCTTCCGCCAAGGGTGGATCTTCCGGGGTTTCTTCAGGAAACAGCATGGCAAAGCCAATGGCCGCCGGAGGGCTGTTTTGCAACAAATTTAAAAGTTCCGTATAGCGATCGCGTTTCCAGGTCGCAAATTGTCCATAACTTTTTAAACTTTGGTCATCGATCGCAATGAGGGCGAGGCGATCGTCCCATTGATTGGGGGGAAGATTGGGGGGAAAGAGGGGCAGACGGCTCTCAGCAGAAAATATATTTCCTTCAGACAGGGCATTTCGAGCCGAAAACAACAACCGATAGCCTTGCCATTCCAAGGGTTGGAAAAAATTAACCCCATGGAGCAGCGCCACCGTTGCACCAATGGACAAGCCTAGAAACACCACCGAACCACTGAAGACCCCCTAAGCCATTGGATCCCCTGCCGTCCTTGAGCCCAAAAGCGTTCGTTTTGATCCCCGGTTTCTTCTCCAACGCAGTCCAGAAATCTTTGAATAAAACAAACAGAAACCGGGGATCTAGTTAACCGTACAGAACGATCGTTTCAGAACATGACTTTATTGAACTCGATCCCCAGCGTATCCCCCCGGATCGAATAGAAAATCTAGTGGAAACCTTGTCTGAACTCCTGATTAAACAAGCAGATACGGCCCTGTACGAGGGTAAAACCCAAGGGCGAAACCACTACGTCGTTTTCTCTTCAACAGAGGTAAAAATGGATAAAATTTCTGCTATTTCATAAAAGCGATTGTGTCGAGATAAGAGCGAAAATGGCTCTGAAAAATCATAACTTTTATGAACCAGCTTACAAAAGACAAAATCGGTTCCATTCGTCACCATGCCAAAGGTCTGGGGCTGACTAGAGCCAGACATATAGCTCAGACATTGGGGCAGGGCTAGATCCGCTGCAAATTTAGAATTTTTAGCCTCAACCACCAGAATCCAGAGTCTATCTCGAATCACCAACACATCTATGCGTCCCGTATAAATTTCATTCCGATCGCTGATTTCTAGGGATACAGGAACCTCTGATTGTACAAAGAAAGGGGGTTCATGAAAGCCTCTATTTTCTAATAAAGGTGCAACGATCGATAAGAGTATCGTTCCCTCCGTTAATAGACCAGCATTATAATAGTAGCTATGCCGTTTCTGAAGTCCATCTAAAAACAGTTTATCCTCTGGACAAGGCGCGATCGTTAAATGTTGCCACTCTGGAAAAAAGCCCTCATCCGTAGAGCGAACTAACCCCAAGCGATCGTGGAGTTCTTGAAAATTAGAGATGGTTTTTTCGATCGCTAGAAGACTGGTCATGGAGCATCACTAAAACAGAAATAGGTTCGGCTAGCAGCTAGCTTTAATTCAACTCGATTCAACTCGATATGACGGTAGCGTTGTGTTCCGTAGGGGCCGGGTCTGCCGCCCTCCTATGATACCCCTATGCTAACCGTTCCTCTGGTCTGGACTCCCACTGCCGTACCCTCTAAGCATCTATGCCTAAAGACAGCCCAGAAACGATCGCCCCAGAAAACCCCAGAAAACTCCTGAATCCTAGGCGGACTCCCTCGGTTAATTTCTGGGTTAAGTCCCCGGCTTCAGGGCTCGGCTTCAGGGCTCGGTTCGGTAACCCGTACTACAGAACAAGTTGAACCCAGTGACCCTCCTTCGGTAAATTAGCACTCAAGCGGTGAGAGTGCTAACTCTCCCTAACAGGCGAGGTTCGTTTGTGCAGAACGATGCAGACAAGCGTCCTCGCCTTCTATCGAAGATAAGATTTGGAGGATCTAAAGTAATGGCAGCAGTATCTCTAAGCGTCTCTACCGTGAAGCCCCTGGCCGATCGGGTATTTGTGCGAGTTGCAGAGGCAGAAGAAAAAACCGCTGGTGGCATCATCCTGCCCGATAACGCCAAAGAAAAACCCCAGGTTGGTGAAATTGTGCAAGTCGGCCCTGGCAAGCGCAATGATGACGGCTCCCGCAGCGAAATGGAAGTCAAAATTGGCGACAAGGTTCTCTATTCTAAGTACGCTGGCACCGACATCAAAGTAGGTGGCGATGACTATGTTTTGCTGGCGGAGAAAGACATTTTAGCGGTGGTTTCCTAGGAACTTTCTAGGAATACTTTTCGCTCAAAGTTCCTGTTCTGTATTCGTTTCATTCATTTCACCCTTGCATTCACATCACGACTGGAAAAATTATGGCTAAGCGCATTATTTACAACGAAAATGCTCGTCGCGCCCTGGAAAAAGGGATGGACATTCTGGCGGAAGCTGTGGCAGTAACCCTCGGCCCCAAAGGCCGGAACGTGGTTCTGGAGAAGAAGTTTGGCGCTCCCCAAATTATTAATGATGGGGTAACGATCGCTAAGGAAATTGAATTAGAAGACCACATCGAAAACACTGGGGTCTCCCTGATTCGTCAAGCCGCTTCTAAAACCAACGACGCAGCGGGTGACGGTACCACCACCGCAACAGTTCTGGCCCACGCTATGGTCAAAGAAGGTCTGCGGAACGTGGCGGCTGGGGCAAACCCCATTCTCCTCAAGCGTGGTATTGATAAAGCCACCGCCTACCTGGTGGACAAAATTGCGGAACACGCCCGTCCCGTAGAAGATTCCAAGTCCATCGCCCAAGTGGGAGCAATCTCCGCCGGGAACGACGAAGAAGTGGGTAGCATGATCGCCCAAGCCATGGACAAAGTGGGCAAAGAAGGTGTGATTTCCTTGGAAGAAGGCAAATCCATGACCACTGAACTGGAAATCACCGAAGGGATGCGCTTTGACAAGGGCTATATTTCCCCCTACTTTGCCACGGATACGGAGCGCATGGAAGCCATTCTGGAAGAGCCTTTCATCCTCCTCACCGATAAGAAAATCACCCTGGTGCAAGACCTGGTGCCCGTGCTGGAGCAAGTGGCCCGCGCTGGTCGTCCTCTGCTGATTATTGCGGAAGACATTGAGAAAGAAGCCCTGGCTACCCTGGTGGTGAACCGTCTGCGGGGGGTATTGAACGTTGCCGCTGTGAAAGCCCCTGGTTTTGGCGATCGTCGTAAGGCCATGCTGGAAGATATGGCGGTTCTCACTGGTGGTCAAGTGATCACGGAAGATGCCGGTCTGAAACTGGACAACACCAAGCTGGATATGCTGGGTAAAGCCCGCCGCATCACCATCACCAAGGACAACACCACGATCGTGGCGGAAGGGTTCGAGAAAGACGTAAAAGCCCGTTGTGAGCAAATCCGTCGTCAAATCGACGAAACCGATTCCTCCTACGACAAAGAAAAACTCCAAGAGCGCCTAGCCAAACTGGCCGGTGGGGTTGCGGTGATCAAAGTGGGTGCAGCCACCGAAACCGAAATGAAGGATCGCAAACTGCGCCTGGAAGATGCCATCAACGCCACCAAAGCAGCAGTGGAAGAAGGGATCGTTCCCGGAGGCGGTACCACCCTGGCTCACCTGGTTCCCGATCTGGAAACCTGGGCCAATGGCAACCTGACCGCCGAAGAACTGACCGGCTCCTTGATTGTGGCCCGTGCCCTGACCGCGCCCCTGAAGCGTATTGCTGAAAACGCCGGTCAAAACGGTGCTGTGGTAGCAGAACACGTCAAGTCCAAGCCCTTCAACACCGGTTACAACGCAGCGGACAACAGCTTTGTGGATATGTTTGAAGCAGGCATTGTTGACCCCGCCAAAGTGACCCGCTCTGCCATTCAAAACGCAGCTTCGATCGCTGGGATGGTGCTCACCACCGAATGTATCGTAGTGGACAAGCCCGAGCCCAAGGATAAAGCTCCTGCTGGCGGCATGGGCGGCGGCGACTTCGACTACTAAACCGCTGACTCACTGAAGCGAGTTAAGCGAGTTGCTAACTAACCCTAAACCCTCAGTTTCCTCAGGAAGCTGGGGGTTTTCAGGATTATAAGCGCTCAAGTAATTGAGTGGAGATGTATTAGGAGTTAACATCTAAAAAAGATAAAAGATATAAGTTTATGTTTGAAAAAATTGTATTGCTGTATCTATGGCTCGTTGTA
>DALYGI010000116.1:0-10903 GCA_031971595.1 Prochlorotrichaceae cyanobacterium CTOTU29312 | reverse complement strand
GGACTTGCTGCACCACTCGATCGAGGGCAACGGATCGGGAGGCTTTGAAGAGTACCCGATCGCCGGGCTGAAGGTCGGCGCACAACTGCTCTGTTAGGGCTTCATGGGATTCAAAAATGAGGGCGGGTACGGGGTCGGCTTCTGTGGCCAGGGCTTCGGTTTCCGGCTGATCCGCTAACACATAGAGACGATCGGGGTTGAGGGTTTTGACCATTTGCCCAATTTCCTGATGGAAACCCAGGGAACGATAGCCCAGTTCTTTCATGGTGCCTAGGACGGCGAGGTGCCGTTGGCCAGGGGTTTGCATCAGTAATTTTAGGGCGGCGGCCATGGATTCGGGCCCGGCGTTGTAGGTTTCATCCAGCAGGAGGATGTCGTTGGGCAGGGTGTACCGCTGCGATCGTCCATCGGGGAGGTTGAGTTCTAGCTGGGTGAGGCGAGACCAGGGAATGCCTAAGACTTGAGCCACCGCTAGCCCTGCTAAAAAGTTGACGGCGTTATGCTCTCCCGGTAGGGGCAGATGGAAGGTTTGCCCGTCCACCACTAGGGTTTGTAGATCCAATAGTTGCCCCCGAATGTCTCCGGCGGTGAGGCCAAAGGTGAGGGTCTGGCCTGTCCAGCAGTTGGCGGCGGTTTCCATTAATAATTGATTATCCGCGTTCAAAATGGCGGTACTGGTGGCGGGCATTTCTACTAGCAGTTCACACTTCGCAGCGGCGATCGCTTCCCTGGATCCCAGACGTTCAATATGAGCCACCCCCACATTGGTGATCACCCCGATCGTGGGTTGAGCTAGACGGGTTAATTCAGCAATTTCCCCGGCTCCGCGCATGGCCATTTCAATCACGGCGTAACGGTGATGGGGTTGGAGTTGCAGCAGGGTTTTGGGTACGCCAATTTCGTTATTAAAATTCGCTTGGGTTTTCAGGACGGTACCGGGATTTGCGGACTCTGCCCCCTGCTCTAGCATGGCAGCGATTAACTCCTTGGTAGTGGTTTTGCCCACGGAGCCCGTCACCCCCACGATCGGGATGGGGAATTGCCCTCGCCAACTTTGCCCCAGGGCTTGATAGGCCCTTAAGGTGTTGCTCACTTGCCAGAGGGGAAAGGTCAAATCGGCGATCGTTTCTAGATCAAACTGATCATCCACGATGGCCCCCGCAGCACCTTGTTCCTGAGCCGTTCTTAAAAAGCGATGACCATCAAACTTGTCACCCCGCAGGGCAATAAATAACTCCCCCGCAGCGATCGTGCGGCTGTCGGTGGAAATACCCGTGAAGGAGAGGTCAGTGGCGGCGGACTGGGGGCAGGTTGCATGGCCCAGAGTCTCTTGCAGGAAGGTTAGGAGTTGGAAGGCGGAGAACATACCACAGGTCAGTGAGGTCAGTAAAACAGTAAAATTAGTCAGAAGATTAGCGATAGCGTAACCCATCTCTGGATCGTTTCATGAAAACAGGGTCACAGGAGGGGGCATCGCCCGTACAGTTAGATTTCAAAATGAGGATTGCTAGTTTATTCTGGCTTTCGCCGCTGCCGAAACTCCGCCGGAGATTCTCGGAGGGGCTGTTCCGGGTTCCAGATTCCTCGCCCCAAGAGCCGCGCCTCTGCCTGAGCATGGGCCAGCACAGCCTCGTACTTCACGTTGGGAAAGTAAGAACGAGCCAGACCATGCCCCGCCGCTACGATCGCTTCGTTGACTAACCCCTCCTCTGTCCACACATAGCCTAAAATCCGATCGTAACGATCCTGGACTTGGGTATCCCAACTGACCCATACCAAACGATCGCCAGTCCCCTGCCCGGAATTAGACCCCAAGCCCACCTGATCGGCTAAAAATTGCTGAGCCGCTTCCCCCCAAGGGCGTTGAGCCTGATCCGGTGCATCCACACCAATGAGGCGAATTCTGAGCCGTTTACCTTGCCACAGTGCGATCGTCTCCCCATTCTCCGCATCCACTCCGATCGCCTCCACCCCGATCGCTTCGAGGGTATTGCCATTAATCACCGCTTGCACACTCATCCGATAGCCCACCTGAGGCAAAGCAAGTAAGGATTGAGGTTGGCACCCCCCTAGCATCAATGCCACCAGAGCCATCAGCAACAGCCCACAGAAGAGCCGTCCGGATCGCCAAGGGGATGCTACATTACGATATAAGCAGCGATTCATTAAAGCCATCATGTCTCTACCTCCAGCCCAAACCCCTTTGTACAACCACTCCCTCACCGCCATCGAAACCTGGCTACGGAATCGAGGCTGTACCCAAAATGATAATCAACGAAATTGCTGGCAAATTCAATACCCAGACTGGGAAGCTGACCTAGAAATGGATGTGGAAGAAATCAATGTTCGCTACTACAGTTCCCAGTCTAGCCAAACCATTCAGCGATCGTTTTCCTACGCCCTCTGTCGGGACGATCTAGATGCGGTCATCTTCTCTGGCCCTTAGTTTGGGGAATAGTTTTGAATTTTGAATTTTGAGTGTTGAGTTCCCCTCTTGGGAGGGGGTAGGGGAATAGTTTTGAATTTTGAATTTTGAGTGTTGAGTTCCCCTCTTGGGAGGGGGTAGGGGTGGGTTTGTTAGGGAGTAGGGAATAGGTTTTTGTTCCCTTTAACCTTTAACCTAGAGTTTTGGGAAGAGTAAGTAACTCAAAACTCAACACTCAAAACTCAAAACTCACAACTCAACACTTATCCTACAAGTGGGGCGCTAGCATCGCTTCAATCTTAGGTTTACCCACGGCCCCTTCAAGGCGATCGATGATCTCCCCGTCACGGAACAGAATTAGGGTTGGGATGCCTTCAATCTTATATTGGCTAATGGTTTCAGGATTGGGATCCACTTCCATTTTGGCCACTTTGACCCGATCGCCATAGGTTTCTGCGGCCCAGTCCATTAAGGGGGCAATTAAACGACAGGGCCCACACCAAGGAGCCCAGAAGTCTACCAGTACCAGCCCTTCGCTTTCCAAAACAGCGGCGCTAAAGTCCTGATCCGACAGATTTTGAACACTACTCATAACGGTAAAAACAGTAAGAAGTAAAAACAGTAAGAAAATGCTTGGGGAACAACTCTAGGCTTGTACAGCACCTTGCGGAAAGGCTGAGATAAAGCTGACATCGGGTAGGCGCAGTACCTACCAAGATTCGTCCTACTGCTCGAACCATAGCCCATAGGCTGGGTTGGTGAGGCAGCGGGTGACCAAAGGAGCCGTCCGTCAATCTCAGCTTGTTGCGGCATGGACTGCCTGAGAACTGAAAGAGGTGCCCCTCCACAGGAGATAATACAATAGGAACGGCTCTAGAACATAGGCTGCCGGTAAACCTTACCCAGGTACTCCGTAAATTCTTGGCGAATCCGAGCGTTAACTTGTTATGCCGCTCAAGATCGGTTAGCCTAAACCCTAAACCTGTTTCACCTTGGATTTGGGTACTGTTACCATGAGTTCCACCTTACCTTCCTTGGCTACTCCCCGTCCTAATGCTGTAGAAGGCCTAAATTGGGGAGAATTTTTCCAAGAAACGATCGCTTTGAATCGGCGGTTATTTATTCAACTCAAGCGCCGCCCGACGACTTTAATTGCGGGAATTATTCAACCTTTAATGTGGTTAATTCTGTTTGGTGCTTTGTTCCAAAATGCACCCCAAAATCTCTTTGGTGAACAAGTTAACTACGGGCAGTTTTTAGGAGCGGGTGTTATTGTTTTCACGGCCTTTAGTGGTGCCCTGAATGCGGGGTTGCCGGTCATGTTCGATCGGGAGTTTGGGTTTCTGAATCGGCTGTTAGTGGCCCCCTTGTCTAGCCGGTTTTCCATTGTTTTTGCTTCTGCTTTGTATATTTTAGCCCTTACCCTGTTACAAACGATCGCTATTTTGTTGACCAGTGCGGCCCTGGGGGCTGGTTTACCCAATTTAACGGGGTTATTGATTATCGGAGCGATCGTTTTGTTGCTTGTAATTGGGGTAACGGCCCTCAGTTTGGGGTTAGCCTTTAGTCTGCCGGGACATATTGAACTGATTGCGGCAATTTTTGTCACCAATTTGCCCCTTCTCTTTGCCAGTACGGCCCTTGCGCCCTTAGCGTTTATGCCCTCCTGGTTACAGTGGATTGCTAGTCTGAATCCCTTGACCTATGCCATTGAACCCATTCGTTTTCTCTATCTCAACCCCAGTTGGACGTGGAATAGTGTGGTGATGCAAGCCCCCTACGGAGCCGTGACCATGGGCGGTGCATTCCTGACATTAATTGGTTTTAATCTGTTTGCCCTGTTGATTATTCAACCGGCCCTCCGTCGGAGTTTAATTTAAGGAATAATCCTGTTCAAAACGGAACAATAAATAATGGAAACCCGTTTCATTCGACGGTTGCTTAAACCTGCGATTAAGTTTTGGCTGCGATCGCAGGTGGAAGCGGCCCAGCAGATTGAATTTGACATTGAAAGTAACGATCGACAATTACTCTCCGGGGAAATTCAAACCGTTTCTGTGGCGGGGGATGGCATTGTTTACCAAGGGTTGCATTTAAGTGCGGTAAAATTAGTCGCCACAGGGATTCAATTCAACTTGGGGCAAATTCTGCGGGGTAAGCCTTTTCATTTACTCCATCCCTTAAATGCAGACGGCCATCTCTTCCTCTTGGAAACCGATCTGAATGCTTCAATTCTGTCCCCCCTGTTGGGAAATGTCTTAGCAGAATTGTTGGATCAGTGGGCTGCTCCCCTCACCGCTTTACCCCACTGGGAAACGATCGGTCAGGGTCACCAGTGGCGGGATATTGATATTGCCTTTAAGCCAGATACGTTGAGATTAAACGCTCATTTTTGTAACGCTCACCAAGAGGAGATTCCCCTCTCTCTGACGGCCAATGTCACCCTCTCCAGCCCCCAAACGATCGTACTTCACCGCCTGATTTGGGATTGTCCTAACCCGGAATTTCAGCAGGCCCTCCGCAGCACCACCACCCTAACGATCGGCCTAGGTTCAGAAGCTGCCCTTCAGCGCCTCAGCCTGGAAGCGGGGCAGGTTACCTGTCAACTTCAGATTGTCATTTCCCCATAGCCCGTCCCCTATTCAAGGGGATCAATTTGCGGTAAAAGTGCGGTACAGGTTCAGAGCGTGTGGCGACCCCAGATCGAACACCAGAACGACCACCAGATTCAGCATAAGGTTAGGCATTATGACAACGGCATTGACAGCGGCATGGACAAAAATTGACGGCGGCGTGACCGCTCCGAAGGGCTATCGGGCAGCGGGGATTACGGTGGGCTTAAAACCCTCAGGACAACCGGACTTGGCCCTCATTGTTTCCGATGTGGAAACGATCGCTGCGGGGGTGTTTACCACCAGCCAAGTTCGTGCCGCCTGTGTAGACTACTGCCGCCAGCGGTTACAGGAAAAACTTTCTGCACGGGTAATTCTCTGCAATGCGGGTCAAGCCAATGCGGCCACGGGGGATCAGGGCTGGGCGGATGCGATCGAAAGTGCCGAAGCGGTGGCCCAAGCCCTCAACCTCTCGGCGGATGAGGTGCTGATTGCCTCCACCGGGGTTATTGGACGACGCATTAAAATGGATGCCCTCAAAGCCGGTATTTCCCCCCTGGTGGCCGCCCTGTCGGAAACGGGATCCGATGCAGCGGCGAAAGCCATCATCACCACGGACTTAATTACCAAATCCGTGGCCCTGGAAACCACCCTCCACGATCGTCCTGTACGGATTGGGGGCATTTGCAAAGGTTCCGGCATGATTCACCCCAACATGGCCACCATGCTGGCCTTTGTCACCTGTGATGCGGCGGTTTCTCCCAACCTCTGGCAAGACATGGTACGCCGCGCCGCAGCCCGCAGTTTTAACCAAATTACGGTGGATGGAGACACCAGCACCAACGACTGTCTGTTAGCCCTGGCCAATGGTCAATCCCGCACCCCCGCCATCACCGAAATGGGGCCAGACGCGGAACTTCTGGAAGCCATGCTCACCCAGGTTTGTATTGATCTGGCCAAAGCGATCGCCAGAGACGGAGAAGGAGCCACCTGTTTAGTAGAAGTTCAGGTGTGTGGAGCCAGCAACGAAGAACAGGCCCGCCAAGTGGCCCGAACCATCGCCGGATCCTCCTTAGTCAAATCCGCCATCTTTGGCCGGGATCCCAACTGGGGACGGATTGCCGCCGCCGCCGGACGATCGGGGGTTTCCTTCAACCAAAACGAGTTACGGATTCACCTGGGAGACTTTCACCTCATGGAAAAGGGGCAACCCCTCCCCTTCGATCGGCCTGCCGCCAGTGCCTACCTCAAGGCAAAAGCCGCCGGAGCCTACCTGCAAGATGACACGGTTCTGATTCGAGTGTCCCTAGGGGAAGGGCCTGGGCAAGGGACAGCCTGGGGCTGCGATCTCAGCTACGACTACGTGCGGATCAACGCGGAATACACCACCTAACCCGATCTGCAAACCGGATATTAAGGGCGTGGGGTCTCTTTGTAGAAAACTGGAGGGTGGCAAGCATGAATGCCGTTGAAATAGAAGAAGCGATTTCCCAACTGGCTGCTGCCCCCTTTGATCCAGAGGGGTTTCCCTTTGCGTTTTTAGAAGCATTTGGCAATAAAACCACGACCCTTAAACGGCTCAAAAGTGGAGACTCCAACCAATCCGATCGGGGGGGAGTTCTCCAGCGCAATAATATCCATCTTAAAGTTTGTCCAGCCGGAGAAGTAACCGCAACCTTAACGGAACTGCGGGAGAGTCCGGCTACGATACGCCAAAAAGTTAAATTTATTCTGGCAACGGACGGGATCAATTTTGAAGCGGAAAATTTAGCCGATGGAGAAACGATCGCCTGTGCCTACGACAAGTTTGCAGATCATTTTGGTTTCTTTTTACCCTTAGCAGGCATTAGCACCGTTAAACAAATTCGGGAAAATGCCTTTGATATTAAAGCAACGGGGCGACTCAATCGATTATATGTGGAATTGCTGAAAGAGAACCCAGAATGGGAGCAACGGCAGACCGATTTTAATCACTTTATGGCGCGATTAATCTTCTGTTTTTTTGCGGAAGATACGAATATTTTTCCGAGTACGGCCAGAGGGGAAGGGCTCTTTACCCAAACGATCGCCCAGATGAGTGATGGTACGAATACCCACGAGGTGATGGGGGAGTTATTTCGGGCCATGGCCACACCCTTAGCTCAACGGGAAGCAGCGGGAATTCGCAACTGGGCCAATGGGTTTCCCTATGTGAATGGGGGATTATTTTCCGAAGGGTTTGAAGTTCCCCGGTTCAGTAAAGTAGCCCGATCCTATTTGCTTCATATTGGCAACTTAGACTGGAAGCGGATTAATCCCGATATTTTTGGCTCCATGATTCAGGCGATCGCAGAAGAAGAAGAGCGGGGCGCATTGGGGATGCACTATACCAGTGTGCCGAACATTTTGAAAGTCTTAAATCCATTATTTTTAGATGATTTACGATCGCAATTAGAAACAGCAGGAGAGAATGGGCGAAAGTTATTAAACTTGCGACAGCGGTTAGCCAAAATTCGAGTCTTTGACCCGGCTTGTGGGTCAGGTAATTTTTTAGTGATTGCCTACAAAGAAATGAGGGCGATCGAAGCGGAAATTAATCGGCGGCGGGGGGAGAACGATCGAACTTCCGAGATTCCGTTAACCAATTTTAGGGGCATTGAGATTCGTCATTTTGCCTGTGAAATTGCGCGATTGGCGTTGATTATTGCCGAGTATCAATGTGATGTATTGTATCGGGGGCAAATGTTAGCATTGGCGGAATTTTTGCCCTTAAAAAGTGAAAATTGGATTACCTGTGGAAATGCGTTGCGATTGGACTGGTTGAGTTTGTGTCCGCCCACGGGAACAGGGGTGAAGGTGCAGCGGGAGGATTTGGATCTGTGGCAGGAAACGCAGGATCAGACGGAGATGGAGTTTGAAAATGAGGGGGGAGAGACTTATATTTGTGGCAATCCACCTTATTTGGGATCAACTTGGCAATCGGCAGAGCAAAAGGACGACTTGAAGCTGATTTTTGGACACCGCACCAAAACCTGGAAGTCGTTAGATTATGTAGCGGGTTGGTTTATGAAGGCTGCTGATTATGGAACCCAAACCCAATCGGCAGCAGCATTTGTTTCAACTAATTCCATTTGTCAGGGACAACAAGTACCCATTCTCTGGTCACTAATTTTTGCAACGGGTCATGAAATCGCTTTTGCTCATACTTCTTTTAAATGGGCAAATTTAGCGAGTCATAATGCAGGGGTAACGGTGGTTATTGTAGGGATTGCTAGACAATGGAATAGAGCTAAATATTTATTTTCTATTGAAGATAAATATCAGACTATAGCAAAGGAAGTTGCAAATATTAACGCTTATTTGGTGGCAGGCGCAAATGTCATTATTGATTCTCAGTCAACCGTCAAAGATGAACGCGCTCTTATGGAATGGGGCAATAAGCCAGCTGACGGAGGATATCTTACACTTTCAAACACAGAAAGGCAGAAAATTGAAACAACAGATATTCGAGCAAAAAAATTTATTCACTCCTACTATGGTGCAGCAGAATATATTCGCGGATTAGAACGTTTTTGCATATGGGTCAAAGATGAAGAGGTAAAAACAGCAGAGGAAATTGAAGAATTTCAAGAACGCTTCAACCAAGTGAAATTATTTCGTGCAGCAAGCAAAGCGGCAGAAACCAGACCTGCGGCTGAATTCCCTCATAGGTTTAGGCAAATACAATCTGTTGCATTAAAATACTCTCTTATCTTGCCTCAAGTAAGTTCAGAGCGTCGAGAGTATCTCCCGATTGGTCTATTACCTCAAAGAGCAATTGTTTCAAATCTTGCCTTTGCTCTCTACGATGCTCCTCTGTGGAACATGGCACTGATCGCCTCACGCCTCCATCTCATCTGGATCGCCACGGTCTGCGGCAAACTCAAAACCGATTTTCGTTACTCCAACACCCTCGGATGGAACACCTTTCCCGTCCCCACCCTCACCGACCAAAACAAAACCGACCTCACCCGTTGCGCCGAAGAGATTCTATTAGCCCGTGAGCATTATTTCCCCGCCACGATCGCCGATATGTACGACCCCGTTCGTATGGACAGCGAATTTCCATTAGTCAGAGAAGCCCATGAAAGAAACGACGAAACGATCGAACGGATCTACATTGGGCGACGGTTCAAACACGACACCGATCGCTTAGAAAAACTCTTTGAAATGTATACTAAAATGACCAGTAAACCAGAGGCAATCAAAAAGCAAAGAAAATAGAGAATTCAGAAAAGTCCATAATAGGAGAATCTAGATGATCAATAAAACAATGATTTACGATCGGCTTAATATGACACCAAAAAAACTCGATGATTTCTGCAAACAGCACCATATCCTTGAGCTATCCCTGTTTGGCTCTATTTTGCGCGATGACTTCAGGGCTGACAGTGATATTGATATACTGGTGGTTTTTAATCACAGTGCCAACCCACACCTAAGCCTAATGGATTTAGTGGGTATAAAGTATCAGCTAGAAGAGATGCTTAAACGTGAAGTTGACCTCATCGAAAAGCGTTCTATTGTTGATAGCCATAACTGGATTCGCCGCAAACATATTTTGGACACAGCCCAGGTAATTTATGAATCAAGACCAATCTTATCTGCTTGATATTGACAAACTTTGTCAAACAATTCTCAGATTAACTGCCAATATGACTGAAGCTGAATTTCAGCGCGATGAAAGGACTCAACTAGCCATCTTGTATGAAATCACAATTCTTGGTGAAGTTGTCAAGCGACTTTCAACCGAGTTTCGCAATCAACATCCAACCATCGAATGGAAGAGGATTGCAGGAATGCGCGATCGGTTAGTTCATGATTATGATGAAGTTAAACTCGATTTAGTCTGGGAAGTGGTGAAAATTAACATTCCTGAACTACTGCAATATATTACGATACTTCTACCCAGTAAGGACTAAGTTAATAAGAACTAAACCAGAGATAGGGAAGAAAACCACTAAACGTAAAACTAAGCCATAATGTCAATAACAGTTTATTCATCAAATCAATCAATGATTCAAATTCAAATCAACTTACCTGAAAGTGCCTTTTCCATTCTTCGCAGCACTCCCGATGAATTTGCCCAAGAACTCCTGATTGCTGCCGTCGTCAAATGGTACGAAGTCGGCATGATTTCCCAATCCAAAGCTGCCGAAATTGCAGGCATCAGCCGTCAAGCCTTTCTGCAAGCCCTCGATCGTTTTGGAGTTTCCCCATTCCAGACCACCCTAGAAGAACTAACCGAGGAAGTGAGCCGTGGTTAGACGTTGGGAGGTGAATGCCTCGCCAATCATCAGCCTTGCCAAAATCGATCGCATTCATTTACTCAGTGAACTGTGTGATGAAGTGGTTATCCCTCAAGGCGTTGCTGATGAAATCAAGTTGGGCGGATATACTGACAGTGCCGTTATTTGGCTCCAGCAAGCAGGATCAACATTCATTCAATCAGCCTCAGAAATTGACTCCAGAATTGCCAACTGGGATCTTGGGTTGGGAGAAAGCGAGGTCTTATCTTGGGCGATTAATCATCCTGGTCATGAGGCAATTGTTGATGACTTAGCAGCACGGAAAACAGCCAAGATTCTCTAAATTCCTGTTCGAGGCACCTTAGCTGTCATTGTGCTAGCAAAACAAATAGGATGTATTTCATCGGTTCAGCAGGATTTAGAGAATTTGATCCAAGTAGGTTTACGCATTAGCCCTACCATACTGGCACAAGCGATCGCACTGGCAGAGGAGCAATAACACCTTCCCCGTCCCCACCCTCACCGACCAAAACAAAACATTTATCTTAGTCAGAGAAGCCCATGAAAGAAACGACGAAACGATCGAACGGATCTACATT
>DALYGI010000115.1:0-10997 GCA_031971595.1 Prochlorotrichaceae cyanobacterium CTOTU29312 | reverse complement strand
TAAAAAGTCTAAAATCCCCACCCTACAAGCTGTCCCGCTTTAAGTTGATACCCATCTAAAATAAGCAAAGAACTTGGTATTTCTGTTCCTAATGCTAAAACTTCTCTTTCTCCTGCTCCTAACTCAGTTACCAAGTATTAACAATTACATTAGGCATTCTTCAAGTCCTCGATCAATTCTTCTTCAGAACTTTTAAAAGTATCTACGCCATAGTCAGCTAATTTTGCTAAAAATACAACCTTGGGTATGGCAGCTAAATTTGCGGCTGCACCTGAAGAAATTTTGCCCAGTTCATAAAGTTTGATAGCCGCTGCTAAGCATACTTCTTCTCCCAACTTTTCAGGGGCTATTTTTAAGGATAAAGCTGCTTCTTGAGGAATATTAAGTATTACTTGATACATGACATTGATTGATCCATAATGCAACAGTTGTTCTTAATTATAACATCTTGGGCGATTTAGTTTTTTTATCGAGAAGAAACCGAAGATCTTTAAGCTGTGGAAAACGTAATTTTTGAAAAATAAAAAATAAAAAATAAAATCGATCGCCTGACGACAAAGAAGAACGAACAAGGGAAACAAGAGCAAAGGGAAACCGGAGTCCCCGGAGTCCTTACGCAAAAGGTGCAGGGCTCCACAGCATAATACGGCATAATACGGAAACCGATGGTGAGGTTAACACTACCGCTGAAGGTGCGATAAGAAACGGTACAGCTACTAGAACCGTAGTGCCAGGAACCGCCCCGAATGGCGTATTCCCGCTCATATCGTATAACCCCAGTTCATTGGGCTGCTTCTCTGCTCGGTCAAGAAATCCTAAGAAATTCAGAAGGCTTAAGATCTTCTTCCAGAGCTAGATTGGGGGATCAGGTTAGGCTGTAGGGCAATGTTTAGTTGCTTCAGGTTAACTGAGTTTCAGGTATTGCTATGGCAAAACAAAGCTTTGGACTGATTGGTCTTGCGGTAATGGGCGAAAACCTTGCTTTAAATGTAGAGCGCAATGGGTTTCCCGTGTCAGTCTTTAACCGATCGACGGATAAGGTCGATGCCTTTATCAATGGGCGAGCCCAGGGCAAGAATTTCTTTGGAGCCCACAGCATTGAAGAATTTGTCCAATCCCTCGATCGACCCCGACGGATTTTAGTGATGGTGAAGGCGGGGGCTCCGGTGGATGCGGTGATTGAGCAACTGAAGCCCCTGCTGGATCCCGATGACATGATTATTGATGGGGGCAACTCCCTCTATACGGATACGGAGCGGCGGGTTAAGGATCTGGAAAGCCAAGGTCTTAGCTTTATTGGCATGGGGGTGAGTGGGGGCGAAGAAGGGGCGCTCAATGGGCCTAGCCTGATGCCCGGTGGTACGGAAGCGGCTTATCGAGAAATTGAAGCGATCGTCCGTAAAATTGCGGCTCAGGTGGATGATGGCCCCTGTGTTACCTACATTGGCTCCGGTGGCTCTGGTCACTACGTCAAAATGGTTCACAATGGCATCGAATACGGGGATATGCAACTGATTGCCGAAGCCTACGATCTGCTCAAAAATGCGGCGGGGCTGAACCATGAGCAACTTCACGAAGTCTTCCTCGAATGGAATCAAACGGACGAACTCAACTCCTTTTTAATTGAAATCACCGCTGACATTTTCAAGAAAATCGATCCCGACACGGGCTCCCCTTTGGTGGAACTGGTGCTGGATGCCGCTGGTCAAAAGGGAACGGGCCGCTGGACGGTGGTGAGTGCCTTGGAATTAGGGGTGGCTATTCCCACCATTACCGCAGCGGTAAACGCCCGCATTGCTTCTTCCTACAAACAGGAACGGCTAGCGGCGGCCCAACAACTCACGGGGCCCACCACCCAATTTGAGGGCGATGCCAAAGCCTTTGTCAACGCTGTGCGGGATGCGCTTTACTGCTCCAAAATTTGTTCCTATGCCCAGGGCATGGCTCTGATGGGTAAAGCCTCAGAGGATTTTGGTTACAATTTGGATCTGGGGGAAATTGCTCGCATTTGGAAAGGGGGGTGCATCATCCGGGCCGGTTTCTTAAACAAAATCAAACAGGCCTACGATGAAAATGCCACCCTAGCGAACCTGCTACTCGCCCCAGAATTTAAGCAGACCATCCTCGATCGCCAAAGTGCTTGGCGACAGGTGTTAAGCACCGCAGCCCATCTTGGCATTCCCGTGCCCGCCTTCAGCGCCTCCCTCGATTATTTTGATAGCTATCGGCGCGGCAGTTTACCCCAAAACCTCACCCAAGCCCAGCGGGATTACTTTGGAGCCCACACCTACGAGCGGGTAGACAAGCCAGGGGTTTTCCACACGGAATGGGGACAGTAGGGGAGTTTTGAGTTGTGAATTTTGAATTTTGAGTTGTGAATTTTGAATTCTAAATTCTAAATTAGAGGGGTCAGGTTCCCTGCCCCCTAATCCCTAACCCCTAATCCCTAATCAAAATGTCTTCTTCTCAGTCTGATACTTCTCCCCTTGCCGACCAGGAGCCGGTTTACCAAGGGCAATTTGGCCCCTTTTCCATTACCCCAAGCGATCGTTTTGGGGTGTGGGTTTATCGCCTGGCCTTAAATGGCGCGGCCCTTAGTTTTGCCCTGGGAACTGCGATCGTTTTGTGGGGGGGGACAAATTTTGCGGCTTTGCAGGGGGCTAGCCTCTGTTATGGGCTGTTTTGGGTTTGTTTGGGGGTTGCCCTTGCTAACATTCACATTTACCTCATTGCGCTGCATCGCCTGCTTCAGGTGTTTTGGCTGGTGGGGGGGGGTGCCTCTTTGTGGATTGCTCTCCGCCAACGGGATCCCTTTCTGTTGTATGTCTACCAACACCCCATCGCCATCCTAGGGGTAGGCTTTACTTTTGTCGCCCTCACGGGCATTTTCTTCAAAGAAGGGTTTTGCTTCCGGCGCTGGGAAACCCAACTCCTCACCCCGATCGTTCCGGGTTTATTACTGGGCCACTTATTTGGGCTGTTACCCAGTTCGCTAGAGCAGGGGGGAGTGATCCTCTGGGCTGCGTTATTTGTCATCTTTGGGTTCAATAAATTTCGCCAACCAATTCCCGGAGATATTGGCGACAAAAGCGTTTTTGAATATCTGAAAAATCCTAAAACAGGAAATACCGCTGAGCCAGGGGCAACACAGTAGCCGGTTCACAGGTCAAAAGCTCCCCATCCGCACGAACCTGATAGGTTTCCGGGTCTACTTCAATGTGGGGCAGGGCCGTATTCAGCTTGAGATCCTGTTTTTGAATCGTTCGGGTGTTTTTCACCGCCGCCACCCGCGATCGGAGTTGCAATTGGTTCGGTAAGCCTGCATCTAGGGCCGCTTGAGAGACAAAGGTAAACCGCGTCGAGCCGATGGCCGGGCCAAAGCTGCCGAACATGGGGCGCATGTGAACCGGTTGGGGGGTGGGAATACTGGCGTTGGCATCCCCCATTTGAGCCCAGGCAATCAGACCCCCTTTCAGCACTAACTCCGGTTTTACCCCAAAAAAGGCGGGTTTCCACAGGCACAGATCCGCGAGTTTGCCCACTTCCACGGAGCCCACATAGGCACTAATGCCGTGGGTAATGGCGGGGTTAATGGTGTATTTGGCCACGTAGCGCTTGGCCCGGAAATTATCATTGCGGCTATTGCGTTCTACGCTGCTCTCCATACTACTTTCGTCACTGTTCAGACGTTCAGGACTGAGCCAGCCCCGTTGTACCTTCATTTTGTGGGCGGTTTGCCAGGTACGACAAATCACCTCGCCGACCCGTCCCATCGCTTGGGAGTCGGAAGAAATCATACTGAACGCCCCCAGATCGTGGAGAATATCCTCCGCAGCGATCGTTTCCCGACGAATCCGGGACTCGGCAAAGGCCACATCTTCGGGGATGCTTGGGCTCAGGTGGTGACAGACCATCAGCATATCCAGGTGTTCATCCAGGGTATTGAGGGTGTAGGGACGGGTAGGGTTCGTCGAGGAGGGCAGCACATTGGGCAACCCACAGACCTTAATAATGTCCGGTGCATGGCCGCCCCCGGCCCCTTCTGTGTGGTAGGTGTGAATGACGCGATTTTTAAACGCAGCGATCGTCTGCTCCACAAAACCCGCTTCATTGAGGGTATCCGTATGAATAGCCACCTGCACATCATAGTCATCCGCCATCCGCAAACAGGTATCGATCGCAGCGGGGGTCGTGCCCCAATCTTCATGGAGTTTTAAGCCTATTGCTCCCGCCACAATCTGCTCCCGCAGGGCTTCCGGCTTACTGCTATTCCCCTTGCCCAAAAAACCTAGATTGACCGGAAACACCTCCGCCGCCTCTAGCATCCGCGCCAAGTACCAAGCACCAGGGGTACAAGTGGTGGCATTGGTTCCCGTAGCGGGGCCCGTACCGCCCCCAATCATGGTGGTAATCCCAGAAGCAATGGCTGTTTCAATTTGCTGCGGACAGATAAAGTGAATATGAGAATCGACCCCACCCGCCGTTAAAATCATCCCCTCCCCCGCGATCGCCTCAGTGCCCGGGCCAATCACAATATCCACATTGTCTTGAATATGGGGATTTCCCGCCTTCCCGATCGCCACAATATTGCCATCTTTAATGCCCACATCCGCCTTGACAATGCCCCACCAATCCAGAATCAGGGCATTGGTAATCACCAAATCCACCGCCCCCTTACTCCGGGAACGGGGAGACTGCCCCATCCCATCCCGAATCACCTTACCGCCGCCAAATTTCACCTCATCCCCATAGGTGGTGTAGTCCCGCTCCACCTCAATCAATAGCTCCGTATCCGCCAAGCGCACCCGATCGCCCACCGTAGGGCCATAGGTTTCCGCGTAGGCACGACGATTCATGGCGTAACTCATGGCAGGACTCCAGGAAAATAAAGATTAGGGCTGAGGTGGATCACATCGCTTTTTGCGATAATAGCGCAGAAGCTTGCCCCTTAAACTTAATTCAGGTCACGAGAAAACCACACTCCATTAGGCTGGATGCAAAAATTAGCAAAGATGGCATCTGCACGGCCATCTCCATCTAGATCGCCGAGGGCAATTCCCCGACTAAATCCTTTGCCCAAGGAGCGATCGAAATGAAAGACCCCTTGCCCGTTATTCACCCAAATGCTATTGCCTTCCTGGGTAGCACTAGCAAAGACCGCATCCGTATCGCCATCATTGTCTAAATCACCGAGGGCTACCCCCCGATTATCATCTCCTATGCCAAAAACTTGAGAACGTTCAAAGTGCCCAGAGCGATCGTTTAGCCAGGTTTCATTCCCTTGTAAACGATTAGCAAACACAATATCTAAATAACCATCATTATTCAAATCCGCTAAAGCGCTGTCCCGATTATGTTTAGCCGTCAGCACTTGCTCTCGCCGCAAGTACCCGGTACCATCATTCATCCACACACTACTGCGGCTCCATTCCGAGTCAAGTTGGGTTGCATTGTTGGCAAACACCGCATCAAGATCCCCATCCTGGTCTAAATCTCCCAAGGAAACCCCTTTGCTATAGGACAATCCCAAGGCTTGTCCACTGTCATAGAGCAAAACCCGATCGGCAGAGAACCTGGAGGCATCTTCGGAAATTTCTAGGGCAAGCACCGGGGCTAACGGCCATAGCCACAAGGTCAGTATGAGCAGCCAAGTTACGAAGGATTTGTTTAGCATGGATTGTAGGAATACGAGGGAGAGAGGAATTGATAAGATCGCTTGGCTTATGCTAGTATTGAAGTCTTCACCTGAATGGTGATACACTGAAACTGGCAATGCAACTAGCAAAGCTACGATCGAGTCTAATTTTATAGTCTTTGTGGCAAAGTTTAGTAATCCCTCACAGCCCATTGAGAACTGCTGTAGAGTAGGATCCTTTATATCTTTGGGCAGAGGTTCTTCATGGCTATTGGTTCAATTTATTTTAGATAACTAACTGCTTATTAAGAAGGAGGTTTATAACCTACCATGATCTTAGATTTATTAAAAGACGATCGTGCAAACTGTTACTCACTAATGGTACAAATGACTATTAATGAATATTTAGACAAGATACAAAGTTCTTTTGAAAAAAAAGGAGGATTAGAAGGTCAACGTGAGACAATCAAAACAAAAACAGCACAGAAAATAAGAGAACGAATGATTGAAGATCTCCGCAATGGTGCAATTTTACCACCCATTGTTTTGGGAGCAATACTGGACTCAGAACAAATCGAAGTTCTCAATACTGAAAACCTAAAACATGAAGTTATTAACAGTGATAACTTAAGCAAATTGGTTGAGAGAATCCCCAAAGAAGATCTTTTTATTATTGACGGTATGCAAAGGACTACTGCCTTATCAGAAGCGAGAAAAGAAAAACTGAAGATCAACGAAAAATTAATACGAGTTGAGTATTGGCTAGCATCTGAAGTTAATTCAATTACTTATAGAATGCTAGTTCTCAATACCAGCCAAATTCCCTGGAACTTGAGACGACAACTAGAAGTAGTGTATAGCTCGATAGTAAAAGAACTAAAATTCTATCTGAGTGAAGTTGGTAATCAAGACTTTCAAATTATTGAAGTTGATGATTCCTTTCGTCGTTCTAAAGCAGGTCAGTTTCATGCTGATGATTTGATTGAATGTTATATCGTATTTGGAGCCAGAAAGGAAAAAGTAGATCTGCAACATGAACTACTGGTAGATCAATTCTTAAAAAATGATTTTATTGAAGGGGTTGGGAATCCATCATTTAATAAATGGTTTTATCAAATTATTGATTATTTAGTTCGACTTGATAAAATTTTTTCTCGATACCCTAATAAAGATACTGCACTATATGACGATCGAGAAAACCTTGAAGAAAGAGAAGCCTGGCAGGGAAGAAAAGTTTTTGCTAGTCAGCCTGCCTGTATTGGTTTTGTCACAGCATTTTCGATTGCAATTATGGGAGAACTAGGAAATGATTACGATTTAGAAAGACAAAATTATAATTGGCAGAAAATCCAGAAGAATATGGATAAATTTTTAGATAAATTATCATCTAAAAGTGGTGAAGAAATAGGAAGTTTCCTAGATCTTCATCTGCTCAATGAATTAACAACAAAAAATACAGGAAATACTCGTACTCGCGGCTATAAACAAAGAGAGTTTTATAAAGAAGCATTCAGTAAGCTTATTAAATCAGATTTTGAAGTATCTTCTATGACTGTTTGCTGGCGTGCTTATTAGTTATCGGTTATCGGAGATACAAATAACATGAATCGTAATATGAAAGAGGCGAATCGTAAAATATTTTCTTACCTAAAAGATTACTCTGAAAAATCAGGAGTCTCTTTTAGATTTTGTGATAATCGACGTATTGAACTAGATGAAGAATCACAAGAATGGCTTAAAAAGCTAGAAATACTGGCTAAACAAACAAGTTCTTTAAGACTAAAATTCGCTTTTATAAAACACCAAGAAAACATATATTTTGTATCTATTGGTTTAAATATAGATCCCTTAGAACAGTCAGATTCTCTAGATGAAAAGCTATTATTATATGGTTTAAACAGAATCCCAGAGAATGGAGGTGTTTTTATTGCTTTAGTGGCAGATTTGAACATCCCAATTAAAAACGCTATACAACCCAGACAAGTTATAGATGAAGTATTTTATGATTTAGAAGAAGACCAGCTTGAAAAATATCAATATCAATCAATATCTAAATTTTTTGAACCTATTCAAGTATATGAAATAACAGATCAATGTCGATTTATAGACAACGAATGTGATCCAGATTCTTTGTGGAGAGCATCTGTTTTCTTTATAGCGAATTTAATTAATACAGATATAAATAATTTTCCGATAAATTTCTTAGATTTTAAAGAATCAACAGAATTATTTATAAAATTATGCGTGGATGGAAGTCCTAGAATATCCTATGAAAATCTATTTTACAGTCTTACATCCTTTTCCTGGAAACATTGTTTTTTAGAGATTTATAGATGTATGGAATGGCTATTTGAAATAGCTTTTATAAGCTTATTATACGAGAGCGTTCAATTTAAAGATCTAAGTTTTGCGAATTTTAATTCTTTATTTAAAGAGCTTATTGGTTGGAAGCCAAGAGAGGAAGATGCCTTGGAAAAATTGTTTGAAAAAGTTAGTCAAAATACATTAAGTTATCTTGAATTAACCAAAGATCATCAAACACCTTCTTCATTTATTTATCAATTAAGATGTTCGATCGTTCATTTCAGTCCTGATCCCAAAAAGAAAGTTAGTTTTAAGGATTTCAAAGATAATACATGGGATAATATTATTAGTTTTTGCTTAATGGCAGTCAAGGAATTATATGAATAAGTAGATCAGACAAAGTAATGGGCGCTTTAAATCGGCTGAAAGCCCTATTCTGCCGTCATTGATAGATCCCCTTATTTAGCCTGGTCTACTTATTATGACACCTATTTATTTGAGTAATTAAAGGCTAAAATTAATCTTTTTGCTCCTGCAAATCATCTCTCATGACTCAACTTGCTAAAATGAACTCTTCCGTTTTCCCGGCCAGTGCCCCCGCTGCTAATCCCGTTTTCTTCCGTACCTATAGCCGCCAAACCCCCCACGGTCGAGAAAGTTGGGATGAGGTGTGCGATCGTACCCTCCAGGGGTTGATTAAATTAGGACAACTGACCCCGGAAGAGGCCCAGTTAATTGATCAGCAACAACGATCGCTGAAGGCCCTGACTTCTGGCCGCTGGCTTTGGATTGGGGGTACGCCCTGGATGGAAATGCCGGAAAATTTTTCTGGGGGCTATAACTGCACGTCTACGAATGTCCATGACTGGCGGGCTTTTGGGCTGATGATGAACCTGGCCATGATGGGCTGTGGGACGGGGGCCGTGCTAGAACCCTACTACATTGACCAATTGCCCCCCATTCGGAACCCCCTCACCGTGACGATCGCTGCGGCAGTGGGATCCGTGCCGGTGGAGCAACGCCAACCCGAAACGATCGTGACGATCGAAGGCCATCAGGTCACCATCCGGGTAGGGGACAGCCGCCAAGGCTGGGTAGACTCCTATCAAGCGTTGTTGGAATTATCCAGCGATCCCCGGTTCAGTGAGCCCTTGACCGTACACATTAACCTGGGTCATGTGCGCCCCTCTGGGGAAGCGCTGAAGGGATTTGGGGGGGTGTCCAACCCCATTAAGTTACCGGGCTTATACGATCGTTGTGCATCCATTCTCAACAAGGCGATCGGTCGGCAACTCACCTCTGTGGAATGTTGTTTACTTATTGACGAAGCAGCGATCGTGGTGGTGGCCGGTAACGTGCGGCGCTGTTTACCGGAAGACGCATTGGTTCATACCTATGGCGGCCTGGTACCCATCAAGGATGTGCAAGTGGGGGATCTGGTTCAAACTCCCATCGGGTTTCGCCGGGTCGTCAATAAGTTTGACCAAGGCATTCAGGATGTTTATGAAGTGGAGACCAACGCAACCTTTGCCCGTGCGACCCTCAATCACCGGATGGCTGTTTTAACCGATGCTAAGGGGGGCATTACCTGGAAATGTCTTGAAGCCTTGCAAGAAGGCGATCGTCTTCTCCATAACACCCAAATCCTGCCCGGCACAGTCACCCAACTTCCCGCAGATTCCACTGGCCAACGTCCAGAGCAAAGCCGGAATGCCAAGCCTCTGACGATCCCAGCCTTGACCCCTGACGTGGCCTGGCTGATTGGATTTACCCACGGGGATGGCTATGTTGCCCTCGGTCGTAATCATTACGGCAAACCTTTTGGGCGTGTGGAATGGGTGATGAATGCTGGCCAGCCAGAATTGGCAGAACGGCTTGAGCAAAAGGTAAATGGTGCTTTATCTTTGTTTGGGCTAGCGGCGGCTAGTGGTTATGCCAAAGGAGCAAACACCTTAATCTTGAGATGCTCTTCTATCCGACTCGCTGAATATTTTTATCAGCATATTAAGCAGGCTCGTCAGCCCCTAGTTATCCCCTCCTTCATTCTTCAAGGATCCATTGAGGTGCGCTCTGCCTATCTGGCGGGGCTGATGGATAGCGATGGTGCCGTGAATAACCGCCCTCCCTGTCTGGTTACAACAGTTTATCGGGATTTTTCGCGCCAGGTTAGCGCTGTCCATTCCAGTCTGGGAATTGCAGGACGGATAACTCTGGTGCGTCCCAAGGTAGAGCATTGGCAAGTGAAGTACAACCTCACCCTGCCAGCCTTTAAGAACCAATACAATGCGATCGTTGCCCCCCATTCCGTGAAAGGACAACTACGGGAAGGACTAAAAATGTATGGCTTTACCTTGCCTGGGGAAATGATGCGGGAAACTTACACCTACAGCGAAATGCAGGGGATGGGATTCCAGGGCAATCGCCGGGTTGATTCTAATTATGAGCGTTATCGGTCTGAGTCTGAGGTGAGCATGGATATTCCTGTAACCTTCAAAAGACTCGGAAGCTATGACTCCGTTCAAACCTACGACATTGAAGTAGAAGAAGCTCACTGCTTTTATTGTGAGGGTTACCTAACCCACAATTCCGCTGGAATTCGTCAATTTGCTGCGGATGATGCCCTGGGATCCGCCGCCAAAGACAACCTCTGGCAACAGGACGACAAGGGAAATTGGCGTATTGATCCCGAACGGGATGCCCTACGGATGGCGAACCATACCCGCGTGTTCCATCGCAAACCCACGGAGCAGGACTTGGTTGAGGCGGTTCGTAAGCAGTTCTATTCTGGGGAAGGAGCCATTCAATACGCCCCGGAAGCCCTTGCCCGTGCCAATGCGGATTTATTACCCCATCCTGACCTGAAGCAGGAATTTTTGGAAATTTATACCAGTTTAGGACGAGAGGAAACGAAGGACTGGCTTCGACAGCATCATCCCGAACTGCCAGAGGATGAACTGGAGCATCGGTTACAACGCTATGGGCTGAACCCCTGCGGAGAAATCGTTATGAGCAATAACCATTGCAATCTCGCAGAAGTTCACCTCAATCAAATTGACCC
>DALYGI010000114.1:6493-11002 GCA_031971595.1 Prochlorotrichaceae cyanobacterium CTOTU29312 | reverse complement strand
GTAATGCACATTATACCTTAAAAGTCAACCTATTTAATTGATGACACGCCCTAGTACACTGAGGCACAGTCGCTTAAAAATGGTAGTCAAATTTCTACCTCAGTGTACTAGATCCCCGGTTTCTGTTGGTTTTATTCAAAGATTGTTGGACTACGTTGGAGAAGAAACCGGGGATCAAAACGATCGTTTTTAGTCTTAGATCCCCGGTTTCTTATCGATGAACAGCCAACCATTCAACAACGAAGACCAGAGAAACCGGGGATCTCGGCACAACTCCCCAGTAAACCCGTTACACCATGCGAGCTTCTAAAGACTTCAGTAATTCCGTATTTACCCCAGACTCGCGGGTGAGGGAAATCTTGCCCGTCCGAGCAATTTCACGAATGCCAAATTTCTGAAGTACCTGAACGATCGCCACCATTTTGCCTGGATCTCCCACCACTTCGATCGTCAGGGATTCTTCCGACACATCCACCACCTTAGCCCGGAAAATTTGAACTAGCTCTAGAATTTCCGATCGGCTCCCACTGGAAGCATTGACCTTAATTAACATCAGTTCCCGTTCAACGCAGGGGATACTGGTCACATCCTGCACTTTGATCACGTTAATGAGTTTATACAGTTGCTTCGTTAATTGCTCAATCACCCGATCGTCTCCCTGAACGACCATGGTAATGCGGGAAATTCCCACCGTCTCGGCGGGGCCCACAGCAAGGCTCTCAATATTAAAACCTCGACGGGCAAAGAGACCGGCAATGCGGGTTAAAACCCCTGCCTCATCTTCAACTAAAACGGAAAGGGTATGTTTCATAATGCTCAAGGTTGCCTAGACAAAAGGTAGCTCTAAGGTGGCTCTAATGGCTCTAAGGTGGCTATGGCGATCCCTCACCAGTATGCCGTAGATCTCTTATTGTAAAGCTTGATGGGTTCAACTGTGGATGGTATGCTCAACTGATTCTACAAGCAACGATTCTGTCCCTGATCCGGTGTCCTAAATTTTATGCAATTTCCTCTCGCCGTCTCCCAACGATTAGCGCTCTTCTTCCTTCCCTTGGGCGTTCTCCTCAGTACGATCGTTTCCCCTGTTCAGGCAGCGGAAGAAATCACATTTATTGTGGGGCCATTAAACCGCTCCATTACCCTGGATCAACTGCGAAACCTGGTGGAAACCGGCAAAGCTGGGGGTGACTTAAAAACCATTTTGAAGGTTGCGGGGCAAACCCCTGAAGAAGCAGGTCAATTTCTGGCTCGACCGATTCCCTTTGATTTGGTCACCGCCTATCGGTTGTTAACCAGCACCCCCGGCGAAGCCTTATTGGATAAACTGGGAACCGTCTTAGCCCCTCGACGATCGAATGATGCGGGCGGGGAAGCGTTACGGGCGGCAATCCTGCTTTCATTGTCTGATGATAATCAACTCAGCATTTTAGAACTGCTGGAAAAATACCCCACCGATGCCCGCGTTAATGTGGATGCGTTGCAAAGTATTGGTAATGAATTTGGAGATGTTACGAGCTTACTGGGTGCGTTTTCAGGTAATTAAAACCTAGTAAAATCTGGCCTTAAAATCAGGTAAAAGCAGGTTTTTCTCAGATCCCCGGTTTCCCGTAGAACGAAGCCAATCTCTTGATGCGATGTCCCCAGAAACCGGAGGTCTTGGCCCATGACGTTAGTTTGCCCATGAGGATAGGTTAAATGGTGCAGAACTAGGTTAAGGTTATTGAGGTTCAGGTTTTTAACCTTTACAATCTGAGCAACGTGTTCTCCCTATCTCCAATACAGCACGGGGATATAGGATTCTGGAGTCTTGGCATGAGAATTTTAGTGACGGGCGGGGCCGGATTTATCGGCTCCCACCTAATCGATCGTTTAATGGAGCAAGGTCACGATGTGATCTGCCTCGATAATTTCTATACGGGTCATAAACGCAACATTGAACGTTGGATGACCAATCCTTATTTTGAATTCCTGCGCCATGATATTACGGAACCGATTCGCCTAGAGGTGGATCAAATTTATCATTTAGCTTGTCCCGCCTCTCCCGTACATTATCAATATAATCCAGTCAAAACCATTAAGACGAATGTGATTGGAACCCTGAATATGTTGGGGTTGGCCAAGCGGGTGAAAGCTCGGATTTTATTAGCTTCCACCTCAGAAGTGTACGGCGATCCAGATGTGCATCCCCAGCCAGAAGAGTACCGGGGCAATGTCAATCCCATTGGTATTCGCTCCTGCTATGACGAAGGGAAACGGGTGGCGGAAACCCTTTGTTTTGACTATCACCGCCAAAACCATGTGGATATTCGAGTGGCTCGGATTTTTAATACCTACGGCCCTCGGATGTTAGAAAATGATGGCCGGGTGGTGAGTAATTTTATTGTGCAGGCCCTCAAAGGAGTTCCCCTTACGATCTACGGAGATGGCTCCCAAACCCGCAGTTTTTGTTATGTTTCGGACTTAGTGGAAGGGTTGATGCGGCTGATGAATGGGGAGCACATCGGCCCGGTGAATCTGGGCAACCCCGGAGAATACACTATTTTGCAACTGGCGGAGACAATCCAAACCATGGTTAACCCAGAGGTGGGTCTTCAGTTCAAACCCCTGCCCCAGGACGATCCTCGCCAACGCCAGCCCGATATTACCCGCGCCCGTACCTGGCTGGGTTGGGAACCTAGTATTGCCCTGCAACCCGGTCTGGAAAAGACGATCGCTGATTTCCGTGATCGGTTATCGGCAAACTAATCTTGAAAGTCCATCTCTAAATTCATCCCTAACGTTTCCGCTCTTCTTGGGATGGGATCACTGTTCCCTTCAGGAATCGGTTTACACTTTGAAGCGTTTTGGGCAATGCCTTGCAACGCTCACCCAATCATCCCTAAAGAACGTCACTAAAACGTCACTCAAAAACAAAGGATAGATCTTATGCGTGTTTGTGTTATTGGGACCGGTTATGTGGGCTTAGTCACAGGGGTATGTCTGGCCCACATTGGTCATCAGGTTATTTGTGTGGATAACAATGAAGAAAAAGTGAAGTTGATGAAGTCTGGGCAATCCCCCATTTTTGAACCCGGACTCTCTGAACTAATGAAAGAAACGATCGCTTCGGGTCATATTGAATTTAGTTCCGATTTGGCTGCTGGGGTAGATCACGGCGAAATCCTCTTTATTGCGGTTGGAACTCCCGCCTTACCCAATGGGGAAAGTGATACCCGCTATGTGGAAGCGGTGGCGCGAGGCATTGGTCGGAATCTGACCACGGGGTACAAAGTCATCGTTAATAAATCTACGGTGCCCATCGGGTCAGGAGACTGGGTGAGTATGATTGTCCGGGATGGCATTGCGGAGCATCAACAGGAAGCAGCGGAACAGGGAATCAGTCTCAATATTAGCGCTGAGTTTGATGTGGTCAGCAATCCCGAATTTCTCCGGGAAGGCTCGGCTGTCTACGATACCTTTAACCCCGATCGGATTGTTTTGGGTAGCCCCTCCGCCAAAGCGATCGAGGCTATGCAATCGCTCTACGCGCCCATTGTCAACCGGGAGCCCGCCGAAGATAAGAGCCTGCCCCCGGTGCCCGTGGTGGTCACGGATCTCAGTTCTGCGGAAATGATCAAATATGCGGCCAATGCTTTTCTAGCCACCAAAATTAGTTTTATCAACGAAGTGGCAAACGTCTGCGATCGGGTGGGGGCTGACGTGGTACAGGTGGCCAAGGGCATTGGGTTAGATTCCCGCATTGGCAGTAAATTTCTCCAGGCTGGCATTGGCTGGGGGGGCTCCTGCTTTCCCAAGGATGTGTCCGCCCTCATCCATACGGCAGATGACTATGGTTACGATGCCCAATTGCTGAAGGCGGCGGTGAGTGTCAACCAGCGTCAACGGCTGATTTCTTTAGAAAAACTCCAACAGGAGCTTAAAATCCTCAAGGGCAAAGTGGTCGGGCTTCTGGGGCTTACCTTTAAGCCGGATACGGATGATATGCGGGATGCCCCGTCTTTAATTTTGATTGAAAACTTGAACCGCCTAGGGGCAAAGGTCAAAGCCTATGATCCGATCGTTTCCCAAAGTGGAATGCGGCATGGCTTAACCGGGGTCATTGTGGAAACGGACTTAGATCGGTTAGCGGATGGCTGTGATGCGCTGGTATTAGTGACGGACTGGCAAGAGTTCCTAACGATCGATTTTGGCAACCTGGCCAAACTGATGGCTCATGCGGTGATGATTGACGGTCGGAACTTCCTCGATCGATCCGCCTTAGAAGCCGTAGGCTTCCGTTATGTGGGTATTGGCCGCTGATCAGGGAATAGGGAATAGGGGACAGTTTCGAAGGGTGAGTTTAACGAGATGTGCAACTATTCTCAGATCGTGCATTAAATAAACTGCAAAGCGCAGGATTAAACCACAAAGGCGTTTTTTCAGGCCTTCGGTGTCTTGGTCGTGAAATTCCAGGTTATAAAGTCCACATTCCTAACCCCTATTCCCTAACCCCTATTTCCTATTCCCTAT
>DALYGI010000114.1:0-6393 GCA_031971595.1 Prochlorotrichaceae cyanobacterium CTOTU29312 | reverse complement strand
ATTTGCCCGTCGTCCCAGGTCGATTTGAGTTGGGTGCCTAGGGCGCTGAGAAAGCCCCAGCCGTAAAAGAAGCCGCGCACGAAGATTTTAAACAGAGAGCCACTTTTGTGACAGGGTGGATTCCCTAAAACATGGCAATCGAATAAGCGCCAATAGAGCCTGAAGCACTGCCCGACACTTAAGTGCTTGAAGGACATCAGGAAATGATTGTGATAATGGGTAATCTGATATTTCAGCGATCGGGTGGTAATGTCGTGACAGCCTCCGGTGGGTTCCCCTAAATGTACGAGTACGGCTGCCGGATCAAACCAAATTTGGTAACCAGTGCGGCGAATGGATAAACAAAAATCGGATTCTTCCCGCACGGCACTGCCCCGATACCGTTCATCAAAATGCAAACCATGGGTGGTAAATAACGATCGCCGGAAGGACATATTACAGCCCCGCGCCGAGAGAATGGGCTGGGGTTTCACCGTATGTACCAAGTCTAGGTAATACCAAGCAATGCCCGGATCCGATGCTTCGGGGGGCAACATCTCCTGGGTAAATTCTTCCGAATCCTGCTCCATGATCTGACGATCGAGCACACGCCCCGCTACGGCTCCAATCTCAGGACGATCGAGAAAATTTTGCACATGGGCTTCGACAAAATTGGGCTTCATGCGTACATCATCGTCGATAAAAAGGATGATGTCACCCTGGGCACGGCGCACCCCAAAATTACGGGCACCGGGTAAACTTGCCCACTCCAAACGGAACCAATGAATTTTACCTTCCCCGGCCAACTGCTCTAGCAAGGTCTCCGTCTCAGGCTCATGGGATCGAGTCTGATCAATGACTAAAATTTCCAGGGGAGTATGGGTCTGGTGTAACGCATCCTCCAGGGTATCCCGTAGCGCTTTCTCACGTAAATAAGTCGGAATAATCAGGGAAACAACGGGCATAGTACCAGGTTGGAGAGGGGGGGCAAAGGCACGGGAAGAGGGGCAAGAATAGTTAATCAAAGTCGATCGCTGAGAAAAGGCCTAGGGGCTTTCCCTCAGGGTTTCCTCAGTGATCAAGCAGCGATTAACCGGCAATCAAGCAGCGATCCAAGCGGGGAATAATTCAAGCGATGGCTAGAACTAAGCATCGGAATAGGCAAGCGATGGGCAAGCGGTCTGCCAGCTTATACCCGTTTACGCTGGGATTTATTCATCCTCATCTTCGTCCAGATCCGGGCCAACTTGAGTCAATTTAATATGTTTCCGCCCCAGGGTGATTTTGAATTCATCCCCTGGCATCAGATCCATTTTCTTGGTGTAGGCTGGGCCGATGAGCAGGTTTCCATTGGATTGTACGGCAATACGATAGCTAGCGCTTCGTCCACCCCGACCATTGGCATCCTTGCCCTTCCCATCCAGTTCTAAACCACCGTCTGCTTCCAGGAGGGCATTCAAAAATTTCATCATGTTGACCCGCTCTAGCTTACCTTTTGTATAGGTAACGTAGCCGCAGGCCTTGGCTTTATCTTCTTTGGGAATATCCCCCAGTTCTTTAACTTTTTCCAGGAGTTCAATACCAGTTAAAGGTTCAATCATTTGCTTCCAACCCCATGAACATAACGACATCAAGCCTGTATTGGTAGTAGTTCCCCTCTGGTGACAATCCCGTTCAGGCTCCGCTAGATGGGGGCAAGATTGCTACGATAGCCTACTCCTGCCTATCTTTGAGCCATTCTGGGGATTATTATTGGAAACTAGAACCGAAGCCCAGAATCTAACCCATTCTAGGTTAATCATCTCAAGCTGGTTCTAAACTAATCTCCTCATCATCTCCTCAGCTAATCGCCTGGGTTATCTCAGCTTGCATTCGCTTACCTCAGCTTGTCTTAGCTAATCTTAGATCGGCTAATCTTCCCTGAGTTCACATTCCCTAGGCTAATCACCGAAACTAAGGGCTTCGTTCTAAGGACGTAATGCTAAGGGTTGAGTTCTAAGGGCTTAATTCTAAGGGCTTTGAGGGCGATCGTTTGGAGTTGAGTGTGGAAACTACCTTTACAGGGTTACTATTAGTTCTATCATGAATTTTGAAAAAATAGCAAAGAACTAAAAAATAAAATTTTAGTTTTGTAACGTCTGAAAGTTTACCTTACTCTTCTCAAGAAGTTGCCCGATGAAACTAACGACTCGCAGTCATTACAGTGTGAAAGCTTTGCTTGACTTGGCTTTCCAACCAAACTATGGCCCAGCATCGGTGAAAACGATCGCTCAGCGTCAGCAATTACCTGCCCCCTATCTAGAGAAGCTATTAATTGAACTGCGGCGGGCGGGGTTGGTCAATTCCCTCCGGGGGGCACAGGGAGGGTATCAGCTTGCTGTGCCGCCTCAAAAAATTTCTCTGGGGCAGATTTTAGATGCGGTGGGGGAAACCCTTGATCCCTTGCCCCATCATGATTTTGCCCAGGATCAAGCGGTAGATTCTGTTACCTTCGCCATCTGGAATCGATTGCACACGAAGGTAAAAGAAGCGCTCTATAGTATCTCCCTGGCGGATCTTTACTACGATGCCCGCAGTTGGCAAGCCGCCCAGGGAGAGGAATACAACTTTATCGTTTAACTCTAGACGGAATACCTAGCCGTAATACTATGTTACAAATCCGATCGTTTTTGACCCTTTCTGGAATTGAATGCCATACTAGAAACAGGCAGGGACGTGATTGCTACAGACGGATCTGCTCCAACACCATTTCTAGCTCGATCGGAGGTGGGGTTGTGGCTTCTCCTGGAAGCTAAACCGTAAAACTGAATGATGAGGAGGGCAGGATATGAAACGCGCTGCAATCTTAGGTTTAGGCCTTGTTCCTCTGTTTTTTACCCTTTCTAGCAGGGCAGAGCCCTTGAGCGATGCGGATCAGTTAAAAGCAACGGGGCTTTGTGCGGGGTGTAATTTAGAGCAAGCCAATCTGCAAGGGGAGCATCTCATTGGGGTGGATTTGCGCTGGGCAAATTTACGAAATGCGGATTTATCCTTTGCCAACCTAGAGGGGGCCGATCTCACGGGGGCGGACTTGACCGGAGCGAATTTGGGCAATGCGGTCTTAATTAATGCGATTTTGGAGCAGACGGTTTTAGAGGGGGCTTCTCTGGTGAATGCGAACCTCCACAATGCCATTTTGACGGATTCCGCTTGGACAAATGCCGATTTAACCGGTGCGAATGTCTACGGCACGGGGATAGCGATCGGCAGTGATTAGGGGGTGATGAGGTTTGAGGTTTGAGGTTTGAGTTTTGAGTGATGAGGGTCTAAGCACTGAAAGCTGAGAAATCACTAATCACTAATCACTAATCACTAACCACTCCCCCACTCCCCCACTGACCCCTTAAACTCCATCATCTGTAAAAACATAAAAAAAGGGCACGGAAACCGTGCCCCTACGGGTTAAACCCGATTCATTTGCCTAATTCTGCCTAATTCTGCCTAGTAATGATTGCCGACCTTGCGATAGTGTGCGGCGGTGAGGCCATCGGGTTTGGAGACTTTGCCGGTTTGTACCTGACAATACACCACCCAATGATCGCCACAATCCATGCGGCTATTGACGGCGCATTCGAGATAAGCTAGAGCTTCCACGAGGATCGGAGAGCCGTTTTGGGCGGTCTGGATTTTAACCCCTGCAAACCGATCGGCTCCGGGGGGGAAACGCTTGAGAAAATGCTTCATCAGGGCTTGGTAGTTCCCTTCTTCTAACACGTTCAGCACGAAAGTATCCCCCACCTGCATGAGGGCTTCGATCGCTCGATCTTTGGCCACGGCGATCGTAAATCCGAGGGGCTCAAAGCTGGCCTGGGCGACCCAGGAGGCTAACATGGCGCTGCGAACGTCACCTTTTTGGGCGGTGATAATATACAACCCTCCGGCGATCCGTCCTAGAGCCTTGTCTAAGTCCGTATCTAAAGACTTCATCTTTTTAATAGCATCCGCACGGGTCAACCACTGCCCCAAGTCTGTCCCCGATTCTTCACAAAGCTGATAGGTGGATTCCTGAGGGGTATCCTTGATCCGAATGGGCGGAAATCCTACTTTTAAGCCCAAGTCCCGGAATTGTCTCAGCAGGGAGTCGATCGGCTCATCATTGCCTCCATAGGCATCAAACACCCCGATCGCTTGTTTGTCCTTGGCTGCGGCAAAAATGGTATTGAGGGCCGTTTGAATTTGCTCTGAGGCCGTGGTGGGCGGTGTTCCCATGACGATCGCGGCAAAATGCCCAATCCCTTCCGCCAATTCCTGGGGATCGGCGGCCCGTAAATCAATCATTTCCACTTCCACGCCGGTTTTGGTAATGCCGTAGGCAATGGCTTGGGACAACCGATCGCTATAGCCATAATCGGAAATGTAACAAACCGCTACCGTAGTTCCAGATTTGGCCTGGCTCTGGCTCCAAGTTTGATACCGGCTGACCCATTCCGCCACGTTATAGCGCAGTAACGGCCCGTGCCCCGTAGCGATCGTGGTGATCTCCCCTAGGCTTTCCATCCGCTTGAGGGCAGAGAGAACCGATCGGGCATTGGGGCCCATTAAACAATCGTAGTAATAGCGGAAATCCCCCTCGATCGTTTTCAGATCTTCGTCATAGGTGACTTCGCTGCAATAGTGCATCCCAAAGGCATCACAGGTATAGAGGGTAGCGGTTTTACGATCGTAGGTAAAAATCGTATCGGGCCAGTGTAAATTGGGGGCACTGACAAACTCTAGAACGTGATCTGGCCCTAACTCCAACGTATCCCCACTTTTCACCTGGAGCTTGTTATAGGGGCGATGCACCATATTATCGAGAAACTGAAGGGCAACCTTAGACCCCACCACCGTTAAATCAGGGTTCAACTCCAGTAAATCGCGGGTTAAGCCACTGTGATCGGGTTCCGTATGGCTAATAATTAAATAATCAATACGGGTGGGATCAATGAGTCCCTGAAGGGCATTGAGATAGAGTTCTCTAAACTTTTCATGGGAACTATCCACCAGCGCGACCTTTTCCCCTTCGATTAAAAAGGAATTATAGGTCGTTCCATTTTGTAAGCCAAACTCAATATCAAAACGGCTCCGATCCCAGTCTAGCGATCGAATGGTCTGAGTTTTTTCCGCAATCTGCTCGACAGCCAGAGTCAGACGGGGTGTTTTTACCCCATTGTCTAGCGTTGCAACCATAAGGATTCTCCTCTGTAGCTTGGGGACTGAAGCAACCTAAGGCGATGGGCATGATTAGACACCTAAAAAATTCCCAAGGAAAAAGGCTTTCCTCGTCTTAGGTTAGTCTCCTGTGCTTTTATTGTATCGATTTAGCCTAGAGCCTATGGAGATAGGATTGATCAGAATTCCTGACCTGAGCTATAAATCGGGATGACTGGATTCGAACCAGCGGCCCCTTCGTCCCGAACGAAGTGCGCTACCAAGCTGCGCCACATCCCGTGAGGTTAAGTTTAAACATTCTAAGCTATGTCTTCATATCTGTACAGGGGAGAGCGGAACTCCAGCAATTTTAAAGCAGTTTCTCATTCCTCCCCCTCCTGGGAGGGGGCTGGGGGGTGGGTCAAGCCTCCTGGGGGGTAGGTCAGGACTCCAGGGAAACAGCCAATTCATCAGGAAACGGGTGTTGATTCAAACAGCCAACCCTCCCCTAACCCCTCCCAAGAGGGGAACCGGAGTCATGGAAAAACCAGACGGTGCCAGGTAACGGATCTTGGAAAAGCTGATTATGTCGTAGAAAAACGATCGTTTTAGGTTTTAGGTCTGCTTTGCATCCCCCGATCCACGATCGTTCAGTTAGTGAGTGAGATATTGTATTCTGATGTACGACATTGAATTTTCAACGGAAGCGATCGAAGATTTGAAATCATTTCGGAAATTTGAGCAACAAATCAATTTTATTCAATCTTGCTGAAATAGAGGCTCAACTTCAGTAAGTAGGCCAGGCTAAATAAGGGGATCTATCAATGACGGCAGAATAGGGCTTTCAGCCGATTTAAAGCGCCCATTACTTTGTCTGATCTACTTATGAGCCAACGATTGAAACTTGAAACCGTTTTAGGATGCAGCCTAATGATGTTGCTGAATGGGAACTCAGAGTCGATCGCTTCAGGGTATTCTATAATGTAGAGCAAGATGTTCAAATTGTGAGCATTGAAGTTATTGGCTTCAAAAGAGGCAATCAGCTATTTGTCAGAGGCATAGGGAGGATTCTATGAAAGTTATTACGGTTTCTGAAGAACAGTATTCTTTACTCAAGCTTTTACAAACGATCGATCAGGATGGTGTAATTTTACAAACAATTGATGGAAGACAATTTATCTTATCACCATTTAATGGCTGGCATGGGTTTGAAATTCACAATACGGAAGATTTTGAACAGGAAGT
>DALYGI010000113.1:4226-11019 GCA_031971595.1 Prochlorotrichaceae cyanobacterium CTOTU29312 | reverse complement strand
TTCTCATCTAAGCGTTCGTAACCCCGATCGAGATGTTGCAAGCACTCCACGATCGTACAGCCTTCCGCCGCCAGCCCGGCCAGAACTAGGGCCGCCGAAGCGCGGAGGTCGGTGGCAATGACGGGGGCACCGGATAACTTGGGAACGCCGGTAATTAAGGCATTATTCCCCTTCATGCGAATATCGGCTCCCATGCGCTTCAATTCCGCCACATGGCGCAGACGATTTTCAAAGACGGTTTCAGTGACCAGGCTATTACCTTCGCTGAGGGTCAGCAGAGACATAAACTGGGCCTGCATGTCCGTGGGAAAGCCCGGAAACGGTAAGGTTTCAATGTCCACAGACTTGGGATTGAGGGTGGGGATTAACCGCAGGGTTTTAGGCGCATCCTGTACCACCCGATGGCCGATCGCTTCTAGTTTGGCGATGACGGCAATTAAATGATCCGGCTCCACGGGATGAAGGCTTAGTTCCGACTGGGTGATGGCCCCGGCCACCAAAAAAGTCCCCGCCTCAATGCGATCGGGAATAATATTCCACTCCACCGCATGGAGTTTAGGCACTCCAGAAATGTAAATGGTTTTGGTACCATCCCCCCGAATTTGTGCCCCCATAGCCCGGCAAAAACTGGCCAGATCGCAAACTTCCGGCTCCTGTGCCGCATTCTCGATCGTGGTTTCCCCGTCTGCCAGGGTTGCGGCCATCATTAGGGTTTCCGTTGCCCCCACACTCGGAAAATCTAAATAAATCTTGGCTCCCTTGAGGCGGCGCTGGGGCCCGGTCACGGACGCATGAACCACCCCATGCTCAATATGCACATGGGCCCCCATGGCCTGTAAGCCCCGCACATGGAGATCCACGGGACGGGCTCCAATGGCACAGCCTCCAGGGAGGGGCACTTGCACGGATCCGAGGCGGGCCAACATGGGGCCAATACAGAAGAAACTCGCCCGGAGTTGACTGACTAGCTCATAGGGGGCCGAGGTTTTATTAAACGATCGGGACTGAACGTGGAGGGTATGCCCGTGGTAATCCACACCGACTCCTAAGGCACGCAAAATTTCCATCATGCGATTCACATCGGCCAAATCGGGAACGTTGTGAATAAGGCATTCTTCGGAGGAGAGAAGGGCCCCGGCCATAATGACGAGCGCAGAGTTTTTAGCTCCACTAATGGAAACCTGGCCCCGCAAGGGCTGTTGACCCCAAATTTCCAGGGCGGAAGCGGTTGGAGCGTGTTCGCTGGCAGTTGACAGAGCAGTAATAGGGCTACCCTCCTAGAGCTATTCAGTGGTTAAGTAAATGTGCCGATTGGCAAAAACTGCCTTTACTATACCGGAAAGTGTCAAGTGCTTTGGTATAAAAAAGAACGCGGGATGGGGAATAGGGAATAGGGAATGGGTTATCTAACTCAAAACTCAAAACTCAACACTCAAAACTCAAAACTCAACACTCAAAACTCAACACTCAACACTCAACACCCAGCACTATCCCTGAAACTGTTGGGTGTAAAACTGGGCGTAACGGCTGCCTTGGGCGAGGAGTTCGGGGTGGGTGCCTGCTTCTAGGATTTTTCCTGCTTCCAGGAAGAGAATGCGATCGGCTTTGCGGACGGTGCTGAGGCGATGGGCGATGACGAGGACGGTGCGATCGGCCATGGCTCGATCGAGGGCTTCTTGGACGAGGGCTTCGGATTCGGAGTCGAGGGCGGAGGTGGCTTCGTCTAGGATTAAGATCCGGGGGTTGGAGACGATCGCTCTGGCGATGGCAATGCGTTGGCGCTGGCCGCCGGATAGGGTTACGCCTCGCTCTCCCACCCAGGTGTGATACCCTTGGGAAAATTGTTGGATAAAGCCGTGAGCGTTGGCGATCGTGGCGGCTTGTTGGATTTGGGCGGGGGAAAGGTCTGGCTGGCCGTAGGCGATGTTCTCGGCGATCGTTCCTGAAAAGAGGGTGGTTTCTTGGGGGACGATGCCGATCTGGTGACGTAGGCTTTTGAGGGTAATCTGTCGGAGATCCTGGCCGTCTAAGGTAATGCGCCCCTGATCCGGATCGTAAAACCGCAGCAGTAAGTTAATCAGGGTGGTTTTGCCAGCCCCGGAGGCTCCCACAAAGGCCGTGACGGTTCCGGGCAAGATGGTTAAGGAAAAATCCACTAGGACGGGCTGGGCGGCATGGTAGGCGAAGGAAACCTGCTCAAATTTCACTTCTCCGCGCACCGAGGGCAGGACGATCGCGGTGGGGGAGTCTCCTAAATCTGGGGTGAGGGCTAACACCTCTAACACCCGCTCCACTGAGGCTTCCGCCTGCTTAAATTCGTTGTAATGTTGGGTGACTAAATCAATGGGATGGAGCAACAGGGCCACCGCTGCTAAAAAACTCACAAACCCCTGGGGCTCTAATTGACCACTGGCAATCTGCCAGCCCCCCACCCCAAAGAGGGAGACAATGCTCAAGGCTTCCAGAAACCCTACCACGGGATATTGCAAGGCTTTGATCCGCTCGGCCCGGTAGCGTACCCGGCGATTTTGCTCCGCCTCTTGGTTAAAGCGCTCCACTTCATAGTCTTGGGCGGCAAAGGCTTGGACAATGCGGATATTGCCTAGCACTTCCGTAATGCGGGCGGACAGGTTAGAAATTTGGGACTGACTGCGGCGAGACAGGTTGAGAATGCGTTGTCCAAATTGACCAATGAGCCAAGCCATCAGGGGCGCAAGAATTAAACTAGACAGGGTGAGGGGCCAGTTTACCGACAACATATAGATCGGGATCAGCACCAGTTGCAGCGCGGAGGACGTAAACTGCTGAGCCATTTTGTGAACCACTTCCCCGATGCGATCGATCTCCTCCGTGAGACGGTAGGCCAGGTCGCCGGTTTGGGTGGTTTCAAAGTAGCGCAGCCCCAGATGCTGAAGATGGGCATAGCTTTGGGTGCGGAGGCTATAGACCACCGCCAAGGAGGCTTCCACCATCCAAATATTTTCCCAATATTGGCACACACTCCGCAGCAGAAAAACGATCGCCGCGCTCCCCAAGGCGGTAATCACTGATCGGATTTGCCCTTCACCAATGCTCGCGGCCAAGCGTCCGGCTAGGGGGGGCAGCAGGAGGGTCATGGCGATATAGCCCAGTAAGCAAAGAAACCCTCGGATGAAGAGAAAACGATGGGGGCGAATAAAGGGAAAAAGCTGGGAATAGGGATTGGACATGGATGGATGGGGAGAAGAATTAGAGGGGATTGTCCCACAGCGCCCACACCAGTAGGCCGATCGCTACCAGACCTAAGCCGACCCAGAGAAACTGATTGTCCTTCTGGTTCAAGGTGGAGGGGTCGAGGGGGGGCTCTAGATTGTCCTTGGGGGGACGGGGTTTCTTGCGGTTTAGCCCGGCTCCCACCGTGGGGGCCGGATTGTCCTCCACCTGGCTCAGGTCGGGGATCTGCACAATCCATTCGGGCGGGGTTTTCAGGGCCGGTGCTTCCCAGATGTACAAAATATCCGCGCTTTGTTTACGAATGGTGGGGTGAGGGTGGCTCCTCAATTGCCGACACCGATCGAGGGCGGCTTGATGCTGACCCGCCGCTTCGTAGGCAGTGGCTAACCAAATTTGAATTTCTCCCCCCAGGTAGGATTGGGGATACCCCTGATCCAGAGCCGCCTGAAACGCAGCGATCGCATCGCGGGGAAATCCTTGCTCTAATGCTTTTTGACCAAGGGCAAACCACTCGCGGGTTGTGCGGGTGGGGGGGGCGGGGGGCGGAGAAGAATCGGTCACAAGGGTCGTCAGGATGAATGTAAACGAGAATCTAAAAAGAAAAGGCCAGTACCTTGATAGATTTATCTTAGGACTGCACAGGACGAGTTGGCGCTAGCGATCGGAAACTTCTTGCCCCTTCTGGAAGATGCTCGATCGCTATACAATTTCAAAAACACGGTGCTGTATGGTATACCGCAAGGGAGTTGTACACCGCAAGGGAGTATGGGATGGGCGATCGCCAGAATCAAAAAGTTTGTTTTATTGGGGGGGCCGGACACTCAGGGTCAACACTTTTGGGGCTGGTTTTAGGGAGTCATTCTCAGTGCTTTTATGCCGGAGAAGCGGCTAAGACCCGCTACCTTCAGAATCCTCAGGCAAATTTACGCAAACGCTCTTGTAAATTTTGTGGTTTAGATTGTCCGGTCTGGGGGAATTTTGTGCTTCGCCCTGATCAAGATCTGTATGAACAACTTGCCCAGAAAGTACACCGATCCTTTATTGTTGATTCCAGTAAAAATCTAGACTGGATCCAAGCCCAGGTTCAACACTTGAAATCTTTAAATGTTCAGGTTTATTTTATTTTTCTGAAGCGAGACAGCCGCGCCGTGGTTAGTTCTCGTTTGCGGAAATATCCTGATCAATCTCCAGAGTCTCTTATTCGGGACTGGCGAGAGCAGATTCAGAAAACCCAACTCTTTTTTGAGCAACTCAGTTCACCCAAAATTAGCCTTCACTATGAAAAATTTGCAACGGAAGCAGCTACGGTAACTCAGGAATTATGTCAATTTTTGGACATAGACTATGAGCCAACGATGCTTGACTATAGCCAGCACACCCACCATGTCTTAGGGGGCAATAATGGGACTCAGTTCCTTGTAGCAAAGTCCCAAAATCTTGAACATAAGCCTTGTTCAGACCTATCGAATCATAACCATGATTATTATATGCAACATTATCAAAACTATGGCTCCCAAATTCAGATTGATCTGCGTTGGCAGAAAGAACTTTCCCCCGCAACCCAAGCCTTGCTAGAATCCTTGGGCGGATCGGAATATCAATTGATGAAATGGGAAAATTAAAATTAAACAAGAATTAAAACAAACTTAAAAAACGAACTTAAAAATCAAAGGGAACCTTAAAACCTGTGAAAAAAATTGATTTAGTTTTCAGAACGATCGGAGAGCGCACCAGTGAAATTTCCCTAGAACTGGCAAAGCAAAATATTCAACCTCAAAATATTCATATTATTGAAAATATTCGTCCCTTTTCTAAGGCTGTTCAGTCCATGTTAAGAATTGACTACGATTGCGAATACGTGGTCTTTATGGATGCGGACTGTCTCATTTTAGAAAACCTTCGTCCTTTTCTCGATCGCAACAACTATCTTTATGTAGACAGCTTTGTGCTCGATCGTTTTCGTGGGCACATTCATCAGGGGGTTCATATTACCCACATTGATTTAGTCCGGGAGATGAAAACCGTTGCCATTCCCCACCAGGATGAAAAATATATTCTCAGACCCGAATCTCGGTTACGATTTCTAGCCCTAAGGAAACTGAAAGGGTCTAAACACTTTAAGCATTTTCGGATTTTTCATGACTTCTTTCAAGCCTATGAAGATATTTTTGCCAAGCTGTGTTTACGGGAACTCAGAAGTCGCACCCCTGATCACCAGATTCAATTAGAGGCGGCTCGTAAATATTGGCTACAATTCCCCCAAGAAATTGATTTTAAGATAGCCAACACAGCGGTTGACTTTATTCGATCGTTAGTTCCCCAATCCGTCGATCCAGAAACCCTCGATCGTTACATTCAAGACCTACCCTATTTTGCCGCCCAGGAAGTCTCTAAACTCCATCTGCCGCCCCAACCTCCCCTCACCTTTACAGAGGTTGACAGTCAGGCTAAAAAACAATGGCAATGGCAACTTTTTAGTGTGCCCTCTAGTGCTACTCAGGAGACTCAACCCCTAGGCTCCCATTACCCTATTGACCATCTTGCCCAGTCTCATGCTGTCCACGCTACGACTGGCGAAACTCATACCGGCCAGCGTCATGGTAGCCAACCTAAAATATTTGGGATTGGTTTAAGTCGAACAGGAACCAAAAGTCTAACCAGTGCTTTAAATATTTTGGGTATTAAGACCGTTCACTACCCTGATGATGATACAACCTTACGGGAATTAGTTGAGGGAAACTATAATCTTTCTTTATTACAACATTTTGACGGTGTGACTGATATTACCGTTGCTCCATTCTATCCCCAATTAGATGATCTCTTTCCCCATAGTAAATTTATTTTAACCGTTCGGAATAAAGCAGATTGGTTGAAATCCTTAGAAAAGCACTGGCAAGGTCGTCCTGCTTTTGTGGATTATGATAGTCAATCTCCCTGCAACAATGAGATTCACATGAACATCCGTCGTCTCTTACGATCGGCCAATTATGGCTGTTATGAATTTAGCGCCCATCGTTTATCCTACGTGTACGATCACCACTATCGATCGGTGCTGAATTATTTCAAAGATCGACCAGATTCCCTATTAGTTTTAGATATTTGTAGCGGTGAAGGGTGGGAAAAAATCTGTCCTTTCTTGAATAAACCGATCGTTTCCTATCCTTTTCCTTTTATCAAGAAACAATCCGTCCTCAAAGCTTTTGTATCCGAGCCTGTTTTGTGTTGAAAATCCATAGCCAGTAATGACCTAACCTATGTCTCAAAAACAAAAATTCCCTCACCTTTTAGGTTCCAAATGGACAGCCCAACAACCCACCCTAGGCTGGCGACATTTTCGGGTTATCAATCGTAAAAACGAAGGGAAATGGGTGTTTGCAGAATTAGTAGCTGCCTGTGATGAATCCGTGCGTCTGTGGGTTAATGCCCAGGCATTGAAGGATCGAGACCTGTGGGCAGCGGGTTGGCAAACCTTGGAGGAAATTCAAGGGCAAAACCATCAGGCTATCCAGGAGAGATGAGGGATGCACTTTAACTTTAATTCTAAAAACCCTTGAATAAAATGAGTATCAGACCAGCATTA
>DALYGI010000113.1:0-4126 GCA_031971595.1 Prochlorotrichaceae cyanobacterium CTOTU29312 | reverse complement strand
ACTTTAACTTTAATTCTAAAAACCCTTGAATAAAATGAGTATCAGACCAGCATTAGCCAGTACTAATCCTCTGGAAAATATCAGTTGTCAAATGGGAGAAGAACCCATCCAAAAAATATTTAGTCTGCTTTATGCTGCAATCTTGGAGGTCAATTCGGCAGGGACAGGAATCTTATTCGATAGATTCACTACAGAAGAAATTGAAACAATATACACTTATTATAATTCAGTTGGAGCTTTATTATTTTGTAATTCGATTGATAAACTCAGGAATTATATCAACGAAAAACTTGGTGAAACATATTCTGACGATGATTATTTTGATCTGTGCGAGACCAAAGAATATATCAAGATAGACAAAGAAATAACCCTTCAGTACCAAGAAATGGTTGATCAAATGGAAATCGCATTAATCAAATTTGCTGAACAGAATCTTGATCTGCTTGAACCGACTTAAATCCCCAAGTCTCTAAACCTAAGACTCTAAACCTAAGTCTCTCAAACCTTGATAACCTTAGCACACCCTATTCTCCTCGCTTGCTATGCATACTTCAACCCCTCTTTGGCCACCAGCTTTTATTGTGACGGGTACGGATACCGATGTGGGTAAAACGATCGTTTCTTCCCTGTTGACTTTAGGTTTGGGTGGAGCCTATTGGAAGCCTATCCAATCCGGTTTAGAGCCGATGACAGATACGGAGCGGGTGCAGTCTTTAACGGGGCTAGATTCATCCCATTTCTATCCTGAAGTTTATCGCCTAAGCCAACCCCTATCGCCCCATGCTGCTGCTGCGATCGATGGGGTGGAGATTGATCTAGAGCAAATCCAACTTCCTGCTTTTTCTAAACCCCATTTAATTGTCGAGGGGGCGGGTGGATTGTTAGTGCCCCTAAACGATCGTTATTTTATGGTGGATCTGTTTTACAAACTCAAATTACCCGTCTGTTTAGTGGCTCGTAGTACACTAGGAACCCTCAACCATACCCTTTTATCATTACGGCAATTGAGAGCCGCCAATATTCCAGTTTTAGGGGTCATTTTAAACGGAGAAAAAAATCCCAGCAATGCAGAAGCGATCGTCTATTATGGCAAGGTCAAAATTTTGGGAGAGTTGGAGCCTATTAATCCTCTCAATGCTGATACACTCAAAAAGGGTCTTGGGGCTTTGGGCATGGGGAATAGGGAATAGGGAATAGGGAATAGGGAATAGTTTTGAGTTTGTATAATGGACTTTAGGCTAAATAATTTTTCTGGTAGAGGTTGAGTTATTTGTTTTGTTTAGAAATAGGTTAAAGGTAACAAAAATGAATGAAAATTCAGGAAGCGATGTTTATGTAAAAGTTAAGGGGCTGAGTCAAAAGGATGCTGCAAAAGAATTCCTTCGAGGCTTTTGTCTCTTTGTGGTGAAATCCCAGGTTATAAAGTTTGCATTCCTAAATAGAAAATTGAGAATGGAGAATTAATCACTACTCACCCATATTCCCTAACTTAAAACTAATCCTAAGTAGGTCAGGGTAATTATTCCCTATTCCCTATTCCCTACTTCAAACTGCAACCATCTGGCAGGCCCGGGCCGTAATTGCCATTTCCGTTAGGGTGGGGTTTTGCCAACCGGAGGAGGGCCAGCACGCTCCATCTACCACTAACACATTGGGGCTTTCCCAGCATTGGTTTAGCTCGTTCACCACCGAATGGTCGGGATGGGTACCCATGGGTGCGCCCCCTACTTCGTGAATGTAGTACCCTGGCCGAGCGGCAGTCATCGATCGTTCTTCAATATGATTTAAAATGCCAGAAAGGAAGGGAGCCCGCAGCAGTTCCGAGAGGTGCAGGGCCTTTCCGCCCATGATATGAATGAGGTCTTTGATCTGGCTCTGCATGTGGGCTAACATCCCGTACTCGTTGCCCCGCCAGGTAAAGTCAATATGGGCGATGGGAATGCCCCAAGTGTCCACCCGATCGGCGCTGAGACGAACATGATTGTCTAAATGGGGCAATACTTCTCCGCATCCCACCAAAAAACCGATCGCTTCATTCCCCACTTGACTGAGCAGGGGAGGCAGATCCACCCGCTGAATGCCGCCCCACAGTCCATAACCTCGCAAAAAGTCCAGAGAACTCTGCCCAGAGTGATGACCAGATAAAGGATCAGATAAATTACAAAAACGAGGGATAAAAAAGCTATCACAGCCGGAGAGGTCAAAAACGGGGTTGGGCTGCTGAAACTGGGGCAGGCTAAAAAACTGCATGGTAGACACATGATCCATTAGGTTCCGCCCTAGCAATCCTGAGGCGTTCACCAGGCCCCCCGGTTGGTACTGCTCGGTGGAGTGGAGCAAAATCCGCACTGTTTCGATCGTGGAGGCACAAAGCACAATGATTTTAGCCCGCACCCCATGCAGGGTTTTCTCAACCCGATGCACATATTCCACCCCCTGAGCCTGACGGGTTTGGGGATCGAAAATGAGATGGCTAACCACCGCATCGGGCTGAATGGTGACTTTACCCGTGGCCAGGGCCGCTTGCAAGGTGGAGCCGAGGCTAGAGGATCGGGGCCAAACTCCCCGCTGCCGATGGAGGGCAAACCCCCTGGAGGCAATCAAAGTACGATCGTCTCCTTGCTGATGCACTAGGCTTTGGAGATACTCCTCCGCCGGGGTTAACTGGGGAGTAGCGGCATAGTCTCCATCCGGTAATTGGGGGAGCCCGTCCCGGTTGCCTTTGACCTCAAAAAACCGCTCTAACTGGGCATAGTAGGGGGCTAAATCCTGATGACCAATGGGCCAGGGGTGTCCATAGCCATCCGCCAGGGCTCCCTTAAATTCATAATCCGATAACCGCAGGGTAATGCCCCCCCAGGTTAAACTGCGCCCTCCCACCTGACGGCCCCGAATCCAGTAAAAAGGCCGATCGTCTGGGGTGGAGTAGGGGTTTTCCTGTTCATTGACAAAAAGCTGAGGATTGGCTTTCCAGTAGCCCGGATGTAGGGCTTGATAGGATTGCCGCCGGGTGAGCAAATTTAAAACCCGCTGTAAACCTTGCCAGAGTTTCCCCTGAGACACAACCCCAGGAGTCAGTTGGGGCCCCGCATCCAATACCAACACCTGTAACCCCCTCGCTGCAAGGGTTTGGGCCGCTACGCCCCCCGTGGCCCCAGCCCCCACCACGATCGCATCATAGGTATCATATTCAGTCATAGGTCAGGTGTGAGGTTAGGGATAAGTCAGGAAGAAATGAGGTGTGAAGTTAGAGGTGAAAATAAGGTGTGAATTAAGGATGAGTTAGGGATGGTTCCGTTTGGGGTAATAGGATCGTATAGCGTTTCCCCATGTCTGCTGAGTCTTCCATACTAAAGGTACCATTGAGTTTTTCCACCAATTGTTGGCAATAGGTCAACCGCAGGGGAATGGCAGGATTTTCGGTAGAATCTGTCGGATCGATAGGATCTGGAGAGTCTGCAAGGGTTGCAGAAATAGGACTGGAAGGGTGAGGATCATCCACCCAAAGATTGAGAAACCAGAGGGTAAATTTAATACTGTGAGGTGGATAGGATAAATGCAAATATAGGGTTCCCGGAGCGGTGGTCAAGGTTAAGACCCCTTGGAGTAAATGATTCAGAATTTGGCGGATATATTCAGGTTCACCGTACCATGGTCTGGCCGCTTGTTCCGCAGAAAAATCTAAGTCAATATTATTTTCCTGGGCGATCGGTGCTAATTGCTGGATTAAGTTTTGGGAGACTAAGCTCAAATCCGTGGGTAGAATACAGTCGGAAGGGGAGGTTTTAGGAAGGTTCGATAGACTTTGAATTTCCTGGGCTTTCAGGAGCAAGGTTTGGCTACTATGACTGATCACTCCCACATATTCCCGCTGTTTGGGGGTCAAAGTTCCGTAAATTTCTTGCTCTAACATTCGGGTCATTCCCATAATGGCGGTCATGGGGTTATGGCAATTTTGGACTAAATCGTTAATGGTTTTTAGACGCAGTTGCAGATCGGAATCCCCTGGGGGTTGAGTCTCTACTAAAGGCCGACCCGGCCGATGGTAGGTGGTAGCCTCTGCACCTTTTAAGTGATTACTCAAAACGATCGCTAAAGCATATTCACTCGCACACCACCGGGATAT
>DALYGI010000112.1:0-11022 GCA_031971595.1 Prochlorotrichaceae cyanobacterium CTOTU29312 | reverse complement strand
AATTGTCCATTGTCCATTGTCCATTATCAATTGTCCATTACCCATTATCAATTAATCATGAGCTACAGCGATCGGATTACACTTGAACCAGGCAAACGCAGCGGCAAACCCTGCATCCGAGGAATGCGAATCACCGTCTATGATGTGCTGTCCTACCTCTCCTCCGGCATGACCTATGCAGAAATTCTCGAAGACTTCCCCTACCTCACCCAAGAAGACATCCTAGCCTGCCTCAGCTACGCCGCCGATCGAGAACACCAAACCCTCATGGTGGAAGCATGAAGCTACTGTTCGATCACAATCTATCGCCAAAGTTGGTCGATCGCCTAGCCGACCTATTTCCTGAGTCAACCCATCTTTACACCCTTGGCATGGATCAAGCTGACGATCGGGAGGTCTGGAATTACGCTCAGAGCAATGGGTTTACGATCGTCACCAGAGACAGCGACTATAACGAACTTCTAGTCCTGCTCGGATTTCCCCCGAAAGTTGTCTGGATTCGTCGCGGCAACTGCTCGACCTCTACAATAGAAGCCATGTTGCGATCGCACCTAGCTGACATTCAGACCCTAGCCAGCGACTCAACTCTTGGCATCCTGACCCTATATTAAAATATTAAAAAATCAATTTCCAATTATCAATTCTCCATTCTCAATTATCAATTATGTCTGAACTGCACCTCCAAGAAAAATTCCTCGTTCCGTTCTTCTGCAATGAACTTGGCTATCAGGAAGTTAAAGCCAACACAATCACTAATTCCCTAATTATCGAAGAAGACCTCCAGACTTTCATTTCTACGACTCAACTCAACCAAAGGTCTTATGAAATCCTGCTTAAAAAATATAGCGGCAACGCCCAACAACTGCTGAATGAGTTGATAGTGATGATCCAAGAACGCATCGCCAGCAGTCGTAACATGGCACTCTTCATCAATGCCAACAAATCTGTTACCCTGCAAGGCATTAAGCTCCATCTGTTCTACACCGACGACAGCGTGATTCATGATAGCAGCCTCTTTGCTCAAAATATCTTTTCCGTCGTTCAAGAACTGCCCTACAAATACAAATATCAGGGCAAACAAATTTTCTCCTTTCGTCCCGACCTGTGTTTTTTTGTCAACGGCATCTACTTCGGCTATAGCGAACTAAAATCTAATTTCAGCAACCAAACCGCCCGTAAAAATGGTCGTGGCAAAGTCATCAAAGACTACTTTGAAGCCGTCAAAGTCTATACCGAAACCTTTGATCAAAACCCGAACTTCAGCGACAAAGAGAAAGACTCCTACCGCAAAGACTTCCTGAAAATCTTTGAAAAAGCGGTTCATATCACCAGCACCGATATTGGCGAAACCTTTGTCATTCGCACGATCTCCGACTTTTTTGATGAAATCCTCACCACCTGCCGCGAAGGCAAATACGATCGAGAAGAGTACGAAAAAAGAGCGATCAAAGTTTTCAAACCCTATCCCCTACTCAATCCCGACGCTGACAAGAAAGATAAACTCAAAGAACTCTTCACAACCCACTACGGCAAAAGTTTTATTGAAAAAGAAATCCTCTACTACAACTTCATCGAGCGCGATGTCTATGTCGTTAATGGCAAAAAAGAACTCAAAAACGAAGTCGGACACCTGATTTCCCCTCGCCCCAAGCAGAAATTTGGCACCGATAAAATTGTGGCTAAAATCGATGAGTTTCTAGCCCATGAAACCGAAGACGACTACTTCATTCACCAGCTAGAGCAGCAGCTTGCCCATAACTCCGCTACCAAACGCGCCGAACTGATCGAAAAGCGCAAAGCCTACGCCAACAATAAAAATGTCTATTCCTTGCTGTTGCAATATGCCGCCGGGTTTGGCAAATCCAACATTATCGGCTGGGCAGCCCTGCAACTCAAAGACCTGCGCCGCAATGGGGTATACGTCTACGACAAAATCATGATCGTGGTCGATCGCCTCCAACTCCGCAGCCAAATCAACTCCAAAATGCTGAATATGAACATCGACAACCGGATGTACATTGAGGCACACAACAAAAAGACCTTCCAAGAAGCCATCCAGTCTGATACCCGCTTGGTGATCGTTAACCTGCAAAAGTTTGGAGCCGTGCGAGAAATGCTCGACGCGGATACGCTACAGAAGCTTGCCCAACTCCGCATCGTCTTTCTCATCGACGAGATCCACCGCTCCAACAGCGGCGACCAGCACGAAGAAATGGTCAATATCTTTGACGAACTGCAAACCCCCTTCGACGACCAGCGGCAGTACAACCTGCTCCGCACGAAGAAAAACCTGATTGTGGGGTTCACCGCAACCCCCGACGACCACACCCTCGCCCGTTTTGGGGAATTCAGCGGCTATGCCGAAAGCGAAAAACTCTGGGTGCCCTTCGACTCCTACACCATGAACGAAGCCATTAAAGACGGCTTTATTCTCAATCCCCTCAAAAATATTGTTCCCGTTGCCTCCAAAATGCTGTTTGACCTCCCCAGCAACGATTTAGAGGGCTTTGAGACACCTAGCTATAAAGACGCTGACAAAAAGGACATCTACGAAAACCGGGAACGGATTGATGCTATTGCGAGATATGTTGCCGATCTGCTGGTCAAAGATGTCTATCGACAGATCCGAGGTACAGGCAAAGCCATGTTAGCCGTGTACTCGATTAAGGCAGCGATCGCTTACAAAGAGGCCGTTACCAAACATTTCAACCAACTGGTCAGGCAGCCTAAGTATGCCAAATATGCCGACGCTCCCATTCATGTGGTCTATTCCAGCAATCAGGACGAACAGAGCGCCACAGGGCTAAACAATGGATTGACGGAAGAAAAGGTCTTAGAAAACTTTGCCCTTAAGAAAAATGGCTTAATCATTGTCGTCGCCAAGCTCCAAACCGGATTCGACGAAAAAAGACTCCACACCCTGTTTTTAGACAAAGAAATCAAAGGCATTGCCGCGATCCAAGCCATCTCACGAGTTAACCGCACTGCCAAATATAAAAATGACTGCAAAATCGTTGACTTTTCCTACAATAATGTCAACGTCCAAAACATCAAAGATGCCTTCGAGCATTTCTCAGATGTTGTCGTTAGTGACTTTGACCCCTTTAGTGACAAAAGAGTTCTAGAAATTCTGTTTTCTGAGCTTAGAAAATCGGGAACTTATGAGGAATTTTTTACAACGTTTCTCACCATTTTTAATAATGATTCAGAGCGGAACGATCCCGAAAGCTATCTCGATCTCGAAAATAGAATTGAAAAATATATTGGTGCCAACCCAAAGCACACTGCTGATGCTAAAGCTAAGGCTGCCCAATATTTCACAATTCTCAACCGCATTGAATATGTGATCACGCTAGATGAAAAATACAGCGAACCCGCCTTTCTAGAATTCCTACGCTTATTCAACACCATTTACAACAGGCTGCACCGCACTGACGATGTAAAAGATGCGATCAAGGTTTATTTCGATAATCAAATTGGCATTATTGAGGTTGAAACTAAGGAGCCAGAGCCAAAGAAGAAGCGGGAAACAAAAGTAGCAGAAGCGATCGATACATACAAAGTTCACCAGTTTGATATTCTCGCTGTCCTCGAAGCCCGTAACGAGCAAGAAGATTTGAAAGGAGAAAGAATTCGTGAATTTGAAGCAAAAATTATTGATTTCTTTTCCTACATTCGGAGTTCTGATGACGGCAAACGACTTATCGTAAAAATTAAGTCTAATGTCCCAGAAGATGAAATCTATGAAGACTTTGCCAAAATCTATCGAAAATATAAAATCTTGAACCGAAAGACTGTTGGAGATTATTTCTTCAACGAAATGGAAGACCTAGTAAATAAACTGTGTGATGATTTTGAGGTGACAGTGCGTCATGCCAACGAGAAAGCAGAGGCATAACAACTCGCTGAACTGAAACGGATCAAAGACTATCTGCTGAGTCGTAAAGGTTAATTAACAGTTATTGCCGTTCGGTTAGCTCAACCGTTAGGGAGTAATGAGCCGCTAGGTTCGTGGAAATTCGATAATCTAGAGGTAGCCGTTTTCCCCAAGCCGTTTCCCCAAGGTTCATGCTCCAGCGTATTCAAGCTTTAACTGCCCAATTTACCCCTCGGCTCATTGAAATTCGTCGCCACCTCCATGCCCATCCTGAACTAAGTGGCCAGGAACACCAAACTGCCGCCTACCTGGCCGGAGTCCTCTATTCCCTCGGTTTACACGTCCAAGAGTCTGTGGGGCGCACGGGTCTGGTGGGAGATTTAGCCGGTACGGGCAACGATCGTCGCTGTTTAGGGATTCGCACCGATATGGATGCCCTCCCCATTCCCGAACAAACGGGGCTATCCTTTGCTTCGCAGTATCCCGGCATTATGCACGCCTGCGGGCACGACCTGCATGCCACGGTGGGCTTGGGGACGGCGATGGTCTTAAGCACCCTGGCGGAGGAGTCTCCTTTTCCCGGTCACCTGCGCTTTTTGTTTCAACCGGCGGAGGAAATTACCCAGGGAGCCCAGTGGATGATTGAGGCGGGCGCTTTGAAAGGGGTGGATGCCCTCTTGGGGGTTCATGTGTTTCCCTCTGTGTCCGTGGGCTGTATTGGGACTCGGATCGGGGCTTTAACCGCTGCTGCGGATGATGTGACTCTGACGATTTTAGGAGAATCGGGTCATGGAGCCCGTCCCCACGAAGCGATCGATGCCCTCTGGATTGCGTCCCAGGTGGTGACAGTGTTGCAACAAGCTATTAGCCGTACCTACAATCCCCTGCGCCCCGTTGTCTTAACCTTTGGACAGATTCAAGGAGGACGGGCCCACAATGTGATCGCCGATCGGGTGACCCTCAAAGGGACGGCCCGCTCCCTTCACCCCGAAACCTATGAGCAATTGCCCCAGTGGATCGAAACGATCGTCGCCCAGACCTGCCAAATGTTTGGAGCCCGCTACGAACTGCACTATAAACGGGGCACCCCTGCGGTGCAAAATGATGCCGCCCTAACCACCCTCTTAGAAAACAGTTTTATGGAAGCCTTTGGCCCGCAAAAATTGCAGCGTCTGCCGGAACCCTCCCTAGGGGCTGAGGATTTTGGGATGTATTTAAGCCATGTGCCCGGTGCCATGTTCCGCTTAGGGGTGGGTCGTCCTGAACCCCAGTGCATTGCCCACCCCAACTACAGCTTGCACCATCCCAAATTCAATCCAGAGGAAGACGCGATCGCCGTGGGGGTGGTGACCCTAGCCTATAGTGCCTATCAATACTGGAAGGGGTAGAATAGGAGCACTTTTAAGCGCATTACCGTAAAACATCACAAAAAATCACCAGAGGAGCCTGTTATGGGAGAGTCCAAACGACGCAAGGAAATTTTAGGAGAGCAATACGGCAAAGAACAGCCCATTTTACCCTGGCTCCCCATTACCAAATCTCAGTCCGAGCAGTTTGTGCAAATCACCACCAAAGGCGCTTGGATTGGCATTGGCTTTTTAGTGGTGTGGTGGCTTGTCATTCGGCTCATCGGCCCCGCTTTCGGATGGTGGGAACTGGCCGGTTAAAAACACCCCAGGGCGATCCCAGGGCGATCGACTTAGACCAATCGACTTAGACCAATGCCGCGAAAACTTGAACACCGTTTGGCTGTGCAATACGCCCAGCGGGAATCCTTGCGCCAACAGGCTAGGGAACAGGCGATCGTTGCCATTCTGGAGGTAGACCGGGGATCTGGTTCCTATGGCGAAGATCTCCGGTTTTTCGTGCATGAGATTCCTGGAAGACCGATCGCTTCAGGTTAGGATAAAATGACCTGCATAGTCCCGCCGTCATTCGCCCCTGAAATGACTGATCTGCGCCTATCTTGCCCTGTAACGACCTGGTGGAAGTCCTTTTCATGATTGATCTCTTGATTTTCGCCCAGGGCATTCCTCCCACTCCCTTAGTTGCGCCCTTTGTCGCTCCGTCTGAACAGGTGACGTTGGCTTCTCCCTACCCGTTACTGTTCCCCCCAGACCCTCAGGAGACGACCCCCCTCTACGGCAGTTGGCTGGCGGGTTCTGTCCAAACTTCGGGAACGATCGCGGCGGATCCCAGTACCGAGCCGGTTGCTGAACCTAGGACTGAACCCCCTCTAGCACCGCCAGAGTCAGAAACGCCGGAATTTAGTAATCCTCTGCCAGAGCCTACCCCAGAGTCCAGTACAGACCCCCAACCCGCCTCTAGCAACGATTTAAACAACTTAGATTTACAAGCCCTAGGGGTCTTGGAACTGGTGGCGGATCAGCAGGAATACGATCGCTCTCGTCAGTGGGTTTCTGCTAGAGGGCGGGTGTATTTGCGTTTCAATCAGGGGGAATTACGGAGCGATCGGGTAGACATTAACCTACAAACCCAAGTGCTGAGAGCCACGGGCAATGTGCAGTTCCAACGGGGTCGCCAACGCCTAGCGGGGACGAAACTGGACTATAACCTGATGCAAGAAACCGGAGAAATTCAAGACGTTTGGGGGGAGGTGGATAGCGTCACCACGGGGGAAGACTTCCTGTTTGATCAACCCTTGGCCACAGAGACCTCCAACCCGTTGAGTGCTGGCCCTTGGCCCAGTGATCCCCCTACGGATGTGCGCCTTCAGGGAGGCATTACCATTCAGTCCGGCTTTGGTTTGGCGGTCAGCCGCACCGATCCCCTTAATACCACCCAGTTTCCCGTAGAAGTGAAAGCTTTTCGGCAGGAGGGTATTGTGCGGCACTGGCGATTTCAGTCCGATCGTTTGGAACTGATGCCTAACGGCTGGGTAGCCGATCGTGCTTTACTCACCAATGATCCCTTCAATCCGCCCCAATTTCAGATTCGTACCCGTCGGCTCCGCTATCGAGAATTAAGCCCCTTACTCAGTGAAGTACGGGCCGATCGTCCTCGGTTTGTGTTTGATAATATCCTCACCTTACCCACCTTTCGGAACCGGGTTTTACTCGATCGTCGTCCCCAGGATGCAGGGCTATTCACGATCGGTTTTGATAATGAAGATCGGGGTGGGTTGTATATTGAACGGGCCTTTGAACCCATCTCTAGCGATCGATTGCGGGTGACCGTTACCCCCCAATTACTATTACAAAATGCCTTTTCGGAAGAGGGGGGAAATCTGTTAAGCCCTCAAGCCTGGGGCGTAAAAACAAACTTTGCTGCAAACCTGCGCCCCGGAACCCAATTTAATGGTGCCTTTGCCATTCCCCAATTAGGTTCCGATGACTTTGAAAATGATTTTCGTGCCAATGTGCGGGGCTCCCAAAATTTACCCTATGGGCATCGTCTCAATTTGGAATATAGTTACCGCGATCGGCTCTTCAATGGTTCCTTAGGTTTTCAAACCGTACAACAAACTCTAGGGCTAGTGGTGCAATCTCCCCAATTTAAACTAGGGTCAACGGGCATCATCGGAGACTATCAACTGGGTGCCCAATGGATTAACGCCGACACCGATCGACCTGCCCTCTTAAATCCCATTCGTAAAAACGATCGAGTCGATCTGGGACGGTATCAACTCACCGCAGGTTTATATCGGAGCATTTCCCTCTGGCAAGGCAAACCCCTAGCCGATCCCATGCGAGCTATTCGCTACAGCCCCACCGCGATCGTTCCCGGCATTTCTTTGGGTCTTTCAGCCCGTGGTATTTATGGCATCTACAGTAACGGCGAGAGTCAGGAAACGCTAATTGGATCCGTAGGCATCTATGGCAACTTTGGCCATTTTGCCCGTCCTTGGTTTGACTATACTCAACTGAGCCTAGGTTACAGTCAAGCCCTGCGAGGGAATCAATCTCCTTTTAAGTTCGATCGGGTTGAAGATAGCCAGGTCTTGAGGTTAGGGGTTACCCAACAGGTTTATGGCCCCATTCGTGTGGGGATGGACACCAGCATTAACTTAGTGACTGGGGAAGAAATTAGTACGAATTATCGTGTGGAATATAGCCGTCGTGCCTTCAGAACAGAATTCAATTACAACCCAGTGCTAGGGGTCGGAGCCATTTATTTTCGGATTAATGATTTTCTCTGGAACGGGGTCAGCGGTGGCATAGACGATCGATAAATTGGATAGTTTGGCGGCTTTGATCTTTGATCGTTTTAATCTGGTTGGTATTGCACCGAGATCCCCGGTTTCTCTGGTCTTCGCTGTTCAATCTTGGCTTTTCATCCATAAGAAACCGGGGATCAGATTAAAAAGAGATCGTTTTGATCCCCGGTTTCTTCTCCAAAAAAGTCCAACAATCTATGAAATAAACAACAGAAACCGGGGATCTGGTTAGCACCACAAACGATCGTTTTAATCTGGTTAGTATTTTTAATCTGGTTAGTATTGCACCGAGATAACCGGTTTCTCTGGTCTTTACCGTTTAATTTGGTTTTTCATCCATAAGAAACCGTGGATCAGACTAAAAAGCGATCGTTTTGATCTCCGGTTTCTTCTCCAAAAAAGTCCAACAATCTATGAAATAAACTAACAGAAACCGGGGATCTGGTTAGCGCCACAAACGATCGCTGAGGTGGAGGGGCTAACCTTTTAGTCTTTATGAATACCCGACTTCTATCCTCTAATGGTGTAGTCTGTAGGAGGTAAAAGTGACGATCGCTCCTCATAAAGTCATAAAGTCCCATGCGTACCCCATTATCCTCTCTCAAAAAATTCTTCTGGGATTGGCGAGCGGTTGTCATTGCCGCCCCTAGTACCACCCTGCTTGTCCTGGTTCTCCGTCTGGTGGGAGTGCTTCAGGTTGGGGAATGGGCCGCTTACGACCAATATATGCGCCTCAGACCCCCTGCTGAACCGGATCCTCGCATTGTCCTTGTGGGGGTGGATGAGATGGATTTTAAAGAGATTGGTGCGGATCCCATTCCTGATGGCATTTTAGCGACGGCGTTGCAAAAGATTGCCCAGGAAAAACCCGTTGCCATTGGCTTGGACTATTACCGTAACCTGCCCCTTGAGCCAGGACACGACCAGTTACTAGAGGTTTTTGAAAACACCCCAAATTTAATTGGCATTGAGAAGGTGGTGGGGGAAGCGGGCCGAGAAACCGTCGATTCTTCTCCGGTGCTGAAGGCGTTGGGACGGGTGGGATCCAATGATGTGCTGGTGGATGGGGATCAACGGGTGCGGCGGGGCTTTATTTCCATCGATTTGGAAACGGGAGAAACGGTCTATAGTTTTGCGTTTTATCTGGCATTGCTCTATCTGGATAGTCAGGGGGTCGGCATTGAAGTGATGCCGGATGGGGTGAATTGGACGCTAGGCCAGGCCAGTTTTCCCCGGTTTAAGGCCAATGCTGGGGGTATGTGAGTACGGATGATGGGGGCCATCAAAGTCTTATTAATTATCAAGGGGGAAGTCGGTTTTTTCCGGTGTTTTCTCTGCGGGATGTACTAAACGATCGTCTCCCGGCCGGGTGGGCCACGGATCGCATTGTCTTAGTGGGTCCGTTTTCCGAAGCCTCCAAGGATTATTTTTATGTGCCCTATAGTGCCTCTTTGCTGAGTTTGCCCCAGCCCATGTATGGGGTAGAAATTCATGCCCAGTTAGCCAGTCAGTTTATCCAAACCGCTTTAGGGGAAACCCAGTTAATTCGCAGTTGGAGCGATCGCTGGGAAACTGTCTGGATTTTTGTTTGGTCTCTGGTGGGGGGAGCCATTGTCTGGCGGTCTCGCAAAATTCGTAGTCATTTCTTACTGCCGGGGAATCTTCTGGATTTGCGGCTGGTACTGCGCCTGCTGATTATGGGGGGCGGAGCGGCAATCCTGATCCTGAGTACCTATGGTTTATTTGTTCAGGGCTGGTGGGTTCCGGTGGTGCCGCCCCTGTTGGGCTTTTTCATCTCTGCGGCTTCCGTGACGGGGTACATTGCCCAAACCGCCAGTGATATTCGCCGCACTTTTGGGCGCTATCTTAGTGATGAAATTGTGACGACCCTTTTAGACAGTCCAAAGGGATTAAGTTTGGGGGGAGAGCGCCGTCAAATTACCATTTTAACCTCCGATCTGCGGGGATTTACGGCCCTCTCGGAGCGCCTGCCCCCGGAAGAAGTCATTAAAATCCTCAATTTTTATCTGAGTGCCATGGCGGACGTGATTACGGATTACCGAGGCACGATCGATGAGTTTATGGGGGATGGAATTTTAGTGTTATTTGGGGCTCCTACCGCCAGCCCTGACGATGCGGATCGGGCCGTGGCCTGTGCGATCGCCATGCAAAATGCCCTCAAGGGGGTGAATCAACAAATGCGGGAGTGGGGCTTAAATGATTTAGAAATGGGCATTGGTATTAACACCGGAGAAGTGGTGGTGGGGAATATTGGGTCGTTAAAACGGACGAAATATGGGGTAGTGGGCAATCAGGTGAACCTAACCTATCGGGTGGAATCCTATACCGTGGGCGGACAGATTTTAATTTCTGAAATGACCCGTCACACCTTAAAAGTGCCCATTGACATTGATCAGGAGCAACAGGTTTTACCGAAAGGGGTGGCTAAAACTATCACGATTTATAGTGTGGTGGGGATTGGAGCCCCTTATAATCTCAACATCATTCAGGAAGTTGATGAGTTAGTGCCGCTTCGGGAGCCCATTCCCATTCAGTATGTGCCTATTTCCGGGAAACACGTCGGGGATCAGGTTTTTGAAGCTCGCCTAGAGGAGATGTCGGGCAAACGGGCCAAGATGATTTATAACAGCACTGATCCCGATGGTATTCCTGAAGCCTTAAGCAATATTAAGCTCAACCTTTTGCCCTCTCAAACCTGGGAGGGAATTAGTGAGGACATCTATGCCAAGGTGTTGGAATTATCAGAAGATTCCCAAACGTTTTTAATCTTTTTTACGGCCAAGCCGCCGGTTGTCGCCAAGTATCTCACCGCCCAGCATCGTACTGCGTTAGAGGCGGTGCCTGAATCTGCCCAAGCTGCCCAAGTTTAACCAGGTTTATTTATTTATTTATTTAGGCTACCAACGTAAGGCGGAATAAAATGGACTGGTAGATCGGCTGAAACCCT
>DALYGI010000111.1:0-11035 GCA_031971595.1 Prochlorotrichaceae cyanobacterium CTOTU29312 | reverse complement strand
TAAGAGGGCAAAGAATCCAAAAAGTTCATCACTTCCCGGTTCACCGTCTGGGGGGCTTCCTGTTGGAGCCAATGCCCACACTGGGGAATCACCACATTTCGCAAAGATCCCTTCAGCCATTGATCCAAGTTTTGAGCCAGGGACGGGCTAAATACCGTATCCTCAGCCCCCCACAGTACCAACGTGGGCAGGGTAATGGGTTGGAAGGGACGGGCAAAGGTTCGCCACAGGTTTTGGGGGGCGCAGAATTGGCGGTAATAATTCAAGGCAGCGGCTAACACTCCAGGTTTATCTAGGGCTGCTTGATAAATTTGGGTATCTTCCCGGCTAAACGCTCCCTTGCGAATTGCTTGGTTCTGGAACAGGTTAGACACCAAATCCGGTAAATTGCGACGCAGGATCCATTCCGCCGCTTCAGGAATTTGGGACGCTAGGACAAACCAGGTTTTTTGTTGCCATTTCATCCAATTTTCTAGCAGATCTTCCGCAATGTAACGGGGATGGGGAGAAGCTAGCAAAATCAGCGCGTTTAAACTTTGGGGGACTTTTTGGGCCAGGTGCCAGGCGATCGTTCCGCCCCAACCATGCCCCATCAGATTCGCCTGTGTATATCCCAGGGCTTCCATCAGGCCCTTCACATCTTGGCTCAGGGTTTCCAGATCGTAACCCGTGGAGGGTTTATCCGAGTCGTTATAGCCCCGCAGATCGGGCACAACCACCTTAAAATGGCGGGCAAACGGGGCAATTTGATGTCGCCAAGAGTACCAAAACTCCAGAAAATCGTGCAAAAGAATCAGGAGTGGCCCCTCCCCTTGGGTGACATAGTGAAGATGAATATTATTGGTTAGGACATACTCATGTCGCCAGGTAAGGGATAGGGAAGTCACAGCAACGGGCTCCTTGTAGACCAGAAGAAAGGGCGGGGATGGCACGATCGGCTCTGCGCTGACTCTAGCAGAGTGCCTCTCACGGGATGCTTACTTCGTCAGTGTCTGAGCCTCAAGCTCCTATATCTCGTATCTCGTATCTCGTATCTCGTATATATTGTAACCTATTGTAGGTGGAGATTGCTTGCGATAGTCCCTGGGCAGTCCCTTCGGTAGTCCCTCAAGCGCGATCGTTTTTATCCTAGACCTGAATTATGTCTCAGTTCCAGACTCAAATTAAGACTCCCGTTCAGCCTCAAGCTCAGACTCAAGCTCAAACTCAATTTAACTCTTTTCCCTTTGTGCTGGCCTCTGCCTCCCCTGCTCGGCGGCGTTTATTGCAACTGGTGGGCATTGAGCCGATGATCCAGCCCAGTCATTTTGATGAATCCTTAGTATCCGAGAGTCATCCAGGGATCTTAGTCCAGACCTTGGCTCGGCGCAAAGCTGCGATCGTTGCGGATCAGTTTCGTCAAGAGAACCCCTCCCTGTTGCCCCTCATTTTGGGCTGTGATTCCGTGTTGTATTTAGACGGTGAAGTTCACGGCAAACCTGAAAATCCGGCGGATGCGGTGCGGCGCTGGCAACAGATGCGCGGTCAGGTGGGGGAACTGTACACCGGCCACGCCCTGATCGATCTACGTCAAGAGCGATCGTTAGTCCATGCGGCCATTACCCAGGTTCATTTTGCAGATGTCACCGATGGGGAAATCCAAGCCTATGTGGCCACCGGGGAACCCCTAAACTGTGCGGGGTGTTTTGCCCTAGAGGGACGAGGAGGGCTATTTGTGGAAAAGCTAGAGGGTTGCCATACAAATGTAATTGGTTTAAGTCTGCCCCTGCTGCGGCGAATGTTACGGGAACTGGGCTATTCCGTCTCAGATTTTTGGCCCGAATAAATACCTCCCCAAATACCTCCCCAAATCCCCAAATACCTCTAGGAAATACCCCAATAAAAAAGCGATAGACACAAAGTAATCTATCGCTTTAGGTTCTGATTTAAGCTGAAATTAATCGACTGGATAATCTGGATAATCCATTGGCTAGATTATTTAACAGACACTTTCGCGCCAGCTTCTTCCAGTTGTTTCTTGATGTCTTCTGCGGCTTCCTTGGCAACGGCTTCTTTGACGGCTTTGGGTGCAGCTTCCACCAAATCCTTAGCTTCTTTCAGACCTAGGCCAGTGATCGTCCGAACAACTTTGAGAATGGCAATTTTCTTATCGGCAGGAACATCTTCCAGGACGACATCAAATTCCGTTTTCTCTTCCACTTCTTCTGCGGGGGCAGCAGCAGCACCGGGCATCATGCCAGGAGCCATCATCATCATGCCACCACCACTAGCGGAAGCATCCACACCAAAAGCTTCTTCGATTTGCTTAACCAGTTCAGAAGCTTCTAATAGGCTCAAAGATTTTAGGGCCTCTAAGATTTCATCAGTTTTTGCGGACATGAACAAACTCCTAAGTTATAAATTTGTCGGTACAGGTTGATAGGTGAAATCGCTGCAATAGCGAAAGCAATACACACAGCAATACACACAGTCCAAAACGATCGCCTGGGCAGTTGATCTTGGACTAGGCAGCTTGATCTTTTTCGGAAACGGCTTTGATGGCACGAACCAGTTTCGAGGGAACTTCGTTGATTCCCACCGCCAGTTTCTTGGGCACTGCATTGATGCCCACCGCCAATTTGGTCGGAACGGCCTTGATGCCACCGGCAATCCGAGCCATAAGTTCTTCTTTGGTGGGTAGGTCTTTCAGGGCTTGGATGTCTTGCAGGCTTAAGGCCCGACCTTCCATCACCCCCCCTCGCAGTTCCGTCTTTTTAGAGACTTTTTGGAACTCTTCGTAGGCTTTAATGGCACCAGGGAAATTGTCCTTTACCAGAATGAAGGCATTGGTTCCATTCAGGAATTGGCTCATGGGTTGCCAGTTGCTTTGTTCTTTTACCGCAATACCCATCAGTGTATTTTTAGTAACTTTACAAACACTACCAACCTCATACATTTTGGTGCGTAGCTGGGTAATTTCTGCAACGGATAACCCTTGAAAATTAACCACAAGGGCCAATTGGGCATCCGCCAGCAAAGATTCTAGATCAGCGACGATTTCCTTTTTATTTTCGAGTGTTCTTCCCATTCGTTATCACCTCCTTTAAGCGGGAATAAAAACTACGAACGCTAACGGTTCTAAATGCCTATGGTTTAATCTCAATTAACCTGTATTAATCTGGATTAACCCGCTTCATTTCCATAAAAAAACCTCGGTGGAGGCCGAGGTTAGGATTAAACTCAATAATTTTTCACTGTATACCCAAGTTTGAAAAGCTTTCCAAACCTGAAAGACAGTTAAAAAGGATGAAATTAATCGATACCTCGGCAGGATATTTAAGAGATTCACCTGCGGTCTACGGTAGGACAATGGAACGGGAAAAGATTGGACAATAGGCAACTTGAAAGGATAGAACCAAAACTTTTTAATAGACCTTGAAGGTCTTGAATCAAAACCCTAGGTCAGATTGAGATTAAGCGGCAGCTTCCAGCTTGAGATCTCTCAGGGCATTAATATCCACTTCAATGGAAGGCCCCATGGTGGCACTGACAAAGATACTCCGCCAGTAACGCCCCTTGGCTCCAGAGGGTCGATTACGATCGATACAATCTTGGAGGGCCTTGAGGTTGATCAGCAGATCTTCCGCCGGAAAAGCCGTTTTACCAAATAGGATATGCACAATACCAGTACGATCGGCTCTGAATTCCAATTTACCTGCCTTAAATTCAGCAATGGCACTGGTCAGATCCGCTGTTACGGTACCGCCCTTGGGGGAAGGCATTAAGCCTTTGGGCCCCAACAATCGACCTAATTTAGCAATTTTAGGCATCATGTCGGGCGTGGCGATGAGCAAATCAAAATCCAACATTCCTTTTTGAATATCGGCGATGAGTTCATCACTGCCTACTAAATCGGCTCCCGCGCTATTGGCTTCTGCCACTTTTTCCCCTTGGGCAATCACAGCCACCCGAATGGTTTGTCCCGTACCTTTGGGCAGGGCCACGGTGGTACGCAACTGCTGATCCGTATACTTGGGGTCAATGCCAAGGCGAATATGGGCTTCAGCGGATTCGGGAAACTTAGCGGTGGCCGTTTCTTTGAGCAGGTTCAACGCCTCTAGGGGAGCGTAGGGGATTTGTTTAACCTTACCCTGTAAGGCCTGTAGCCGTTTAGATACTTTGCGAGTCATGGTTGAGGTCTCCTGGGGTCTTAACGAAGCGATCGCCTCTCCCCCGATTTGTTCACAGGTTTTTAACCCTAGCATAAGGATGAATGTCTTGCAATGGTTTTAACGGATTGATGGATGAATCTATCGACTCTATTGACGAGGAGAATCCCCTTTGGGGGGATCTTTAAGTTATTGTTAACAGAGAGATATTCCTTCCCGGTCTTCCATGTCCCACGCTACTGTTTTCGGTGCTGTTCTTGCCTCTGATTCTGATTATTTACCTGATTCTGCTGATCAAGGGGACTTCTGGGATAAACCCCAAGAAGCCTGCGGTGTCTTGGGGGCCTATGCTCCCGCTGAAGATGTTGCCAAGTTAGCTTATTTTGGTCTGTTTGCGCTGCAACATCGGGGTCAGGAATCCGCTGGAATTGCAACGTTTGAGGGAACTAAACTCCATTCCCATAAGCAGATGGGGTTAGTGTCTCAGGTGTTTAATGAAGATATTTTAGCCCAACTCCCCGGTACGATCGTGGTGGGTCATAATCGCTATTCCACGACGGGTTCCAGTAAGGTTTGCAATGCCCAACCCGCTATCCTACAGACGCGCTTAGGGCCGTTGGCGCTGGCTCATAATGGCAATTTGGTGAATGCTTTGACGCTCCGGGATGACCTGATGGCGAAGGATCACGCCACCACCACCACTACGGATTCCGAGCTAATTGCGATCGCTATGGCGGATGCGGTGAATGCTGGAGAGTCTTGGTGTGAGGCGGCGATTACGGCATTTCATCAGTCTGAAGGGGCTTTTAGTTTAGTCATTGGTACCCCCGATGGTCTGATGGGGGCGCGGGATCCCCATGGCATCCGTCCGCTGGTGATTGGCACCCTCAAGGAGCCTGCCCAGGATGGCTCTACCCAATACGTGTTGGCTTCAGAAACCTGTGCCTTGGATATTTTGGGGGCCACTTACCTGCGGGATGTGGCTCCGGGGGAACTGGTGTGGATTACGCCGGAGGGGATTACCGCTCAACGATGGGCCGCTCAACCGGAACCCAAGTTATGTATTTTTGAATTGATTTACTTTGCCCGGCCCGATAGTGACTTTCACGGCGAGAGCCTCTATACCTATCGGCTGCGGTTGGGGCGGCAACTGGCGGAAGAGCATCCCATTGAGGCGGATTTGGTGATGGGGGTTCCCGATTCTGGGATTCCGGCGGCGATCGGCTATGCGGAGGGGTCTGGCATTGCCTACATGGAGGGGTTAATTAAAAATCGGTATGTGGGGCGAACTTTTATTCAGCCCACCCAAAGTATGCGGGAGGATGGCATTCGGATGAAGTTGAACCCCCTGCGGGATGTGTTGACGGGGAAACGGGTGGTGGTGGTGGATGATTCCATTGTGCGGGGAACCACGAGCCGCAAGTTGGTTGCTGCGCTGCGAAAGGCAGGAGCCACGGAAGTTCACATGCGGATTTCTTCTCCTCCAGTCACCCATCCCTGTTTCTATGGCATTGATACGGATAGCCAGGATCAACTGGTAGCGGCTAATCTGAGCTTGTCCGAAATTGCTGAACAGATTGGGGTAGATTCTCTGGGGTATTTGAGTATTGCGGGAATGCTTCAGGCGGCTCAGGATGACGATCGTAACTTCTGTAAGGCTTGTTTTACCGGCGATTATCCCGTGGACGTACCGGAAGGCTTAAAACGATCGAAGCTGAAACTGGAAAAGGTGTCTCATTAATTAAAGTGTCTGATTAATTAAAGTGTCTGATTAATTTCTGATTAATTAAAGTGTCTGATGAGGGTGAGGCAGAATGCTAAACGTAGGCGTGGTGGGGACTGGATTTGCAGCCCAGCGGCGGGCTGAGTCCATTCAGAAAAGCGATCGGGCTCAACTGCTGGGGGTTTGGGGGAGGGATCCCGATCGTACTCAAGCGTTTGCCCAAAAATTTGAAACCCGTGCTTTTCCAGACCTGGCAACCCTTTTGGCAGAAGATGACCTAGATCTGGTGGTGGTGGCGAACCGTAATTTGGATCATGGTTTGGCGGTTCGTCTGGCGTTGCAACACTATAAGCACGTTGTGGTTGAATATCCCCTGGCTTTGCATTGGGGGGAAGGGACTGAACTGGCCCAACTGGCAGAACGGAACGATCGTTTACTCCATGTAGAGCATATTGAACTTTTGGGGGGATGGCACCAAGCCCTGCGGGAGCAGTTGCCCCATTTGGGGGTTCCTCGGTTTGTGCGCTATGCCACCTTGCAGTCTAAACACCCTGCCCCGGATCAGTGGACGTATCGGCTCCAGGAATTTGGATTTCCCTTTGTGGGGGCCCTGTCGCGGATTCATCGGCTGACGGATGTATTTGGCCCGGTGAGTGCGGTACAGGCCCAGGCACAGTTTTTTCCGTCCCTGAGTCCTTCGGAAATGCGCCGTAATCGCTTTACCACTTGTATTTGTACCGCCCAGTTATTTTTTGAGCAGGGAACCCTGGCCATTGCCACCTACGGCAAGGGGGAGCAGATTTGGCGATCGGAGCGGCTGATGGAGGTCTATGGCGATCGGGGGACTTTTCGGCTGGAAGAAGATACGGGAACTCGGTTTGAAGCGGGGGGAGAAGTTCCGGTAGACGTGGGAGGGCGCACCGGCCTGTTTCACCAGGATACGGAAGCGGTTTTAGATTTCCTCCTGGAGGGTAAGCCCTTGTACGTGACCCTAGAGGGAAGTTTGTACGCTCTGAAGGTGGCCACAGCGATCGAGCGGGCAGCGGCCACGGGACAAACGATCGTCATGTCTCCCGCACCACCAGGCCGCAGGTACATTCCTGAGGGGAATGATGCAAATGAGGTGGATCAATTCAGCGATCGATAAGTATTTTTAGGGAGAATTTTTAGGGGGAAAGTCCTGATTTTCCCGTGCTTCGATCGCTTTTAACCGTGCTTCTAATTCCGCTAAGCGTTCCTCCGCTAATCGCCGTTGTTCCTGTTCTTGGACAGCACGTTCTTCAGCTAATCGTCGTTGTTCTTGTTCTTGGGCAGCCCGTTCTTCCGCCAAGCGCCGCTGCTCCCGTTCCTGTTGGGCTAGTTCTTCGTTGGTGGGATACCGATCGCCCTCCTGATCGTACCAGTAGAGCCATTCCCGTTTCCAACCGCCGTTATTGCCGCGTTCGCATCCCAGTCCTAGCCCCAACTCTGGCATCCAGACCGGGTTACCGGGTTGTAGCACGTATTGCCTATCGATCCGTTTGTAGACTTCCAAAACCGATCGTTGCCGAAAGCGCCAACCTTGGCCACCACGGGGGTTATAGATCACATAGTACAAAACACCTAAATCTTGATAGTCCTCTAATTTTTGCTCGTACTCACCGTGGTACTTTTGAGACACCACCTCTAAGACCAGGGTGGGCATGATATTCTCCTCTTCCCAGAGTACATAGCTTAAACGCCCATTGAGATCTCGAAAGCGATCGACTCCGATCGCTAAAAAGGCATCAGGAACGATCGCCGGTTCGTCGGGGTTGTAGTACAGCCCCATATCTACAGCAAAGAGCCAATCAGACCGATCGCACCAGAGTCGTTGCAGAATTGCCTTAAGCAGGTGGGGAATGTCATCCTGAAGTTGGTTATCCACGGGGGTTTCGTCGGAGTGGGGGAGTTCAGCAGCGGTGGGGAGGCGACGACGGAGATAGTAGGCGAGGGCAGCAGACATGGGAAGACCTCGGTGAGAGAATAACAGCTTAATCCTAATCCTATGGCCAATCCGATGGTATGAATAAACTGGAAAGTTCAGGATTAAACCACAGAGGCACAGAGGACACAAAGGAATTCCTGCGGGGCTTCTGTGTCTTGGTCGTGAAATTCCAGGTTATAAAGTCCGCATTCCTTAATACAACTCAGATTGCACCTGCTCCACTGGCACGAAACACTCCTCCGGGAGTAGGATGGGGCGCTTGCCAAAAATTAACTTTCCCCGATAGTTATACCGATTGAGGGCTACCCCCACCGGGCGCTGGGTCATATCCGGGTGCGCTTCATAAAATTGTCGATAAATTTGGCGGGCTGCCCTAATGATCGCCGGATCAATCAAGGAGGGTAGGGGAACTTGACCCGAATCTGCACCGGTAGCGGTTGGATAAAATTCTGGATGGGCAAATGGCCCTGGATTAGGCTGTCTTGGATTAGACATGGATGCCTGAGGTGAGTAAACCACGTTCCCCTATACTCCCCATAGATGAAGTCCCCCTTAGTTTAGAGACATTTGCCCGATCGTCAAGCAATTTTTTCTGAGAATTTTTGCTCCGGCAGATTGGCTAAGGTTCAGAGGGTTCAGGGCTAGGCGTGAGGGAAGAATCTTCCGGTAGATTGATCCGCAGGATGGTTTCCGATTCCGTTGCGTTATCGGTGGAATTATCGATCGTGGAGGGTATTTCCTGAGCTTGGCCATCGGTAGCCTGAGCATCAGTCGCCGGGGACTCAGTGGCTAAACTGGGGGGCTCATATCCCTGATCTCGGAGTTGTTCGAGTTGACGGCTGCGAAAGTCTGAAAATTCTGAGTTGAGGTTATTTTGCTGGCGTTGGAAAAAGCTGAAGGGATCTTCGCGGGAGAAATTGGCCTGATGAATCAGATCGAGGGGGTTAAAGCTTTGGCCCTCTGTGGTGTCGAAAATATCAACGGTTTTTTGATCGAAGGTGGTGGTGGGGCTGGTTTGTGCCAGACTGGGGGAAGCCCATAGCCCCACACAGAGCGTTGTTAAGCCAAGGGTCAGAAGATGAACCTTAGAACACCAAGTCATAGGACTACTCCTCTGGGATAGGGTATAAAGTGAATACCGTTTATTTTAGCTTGTTCAGCTATGAGTTCAGATATTAGCTATTGGCTGGCGGAGGTGGAATCGTTGCAGCGGCAGTTGCGGGAAACCCAACAGCAGCGAGATGAGGCTTATCAGGAAAGCTACAACTGGCGGCAACGCTATGAAACGGAAGCCCTGCAACGTCGTCGGGAAACCCAAAGCTGGCAGGCGGATCTGAAAACCCTCAAGGAGACGATCGCTCAGTTGCAGTCTCAAGCGAATTTAGCGGCTTCTGAGGCCCTTTCAGAAACGGGGCTGCCCCCAGAATGGCTCCAGGAGGGGGTGACCGTGACGGAATTACAACAGCAGTTACAAACCCTTTGGCAAGAGCGCGATCGGTATCGCCAAGCCTTAGCAGAAGAACGTCGCGCCCACGGGCAAACCCGCCAAAATTTAACCCTAGCCTTGGGGGATGCGGTGGATCAGTTAAAACGTCTGAAAGGGGAATCGGAGTCTTAACGATCGTGGATTCCATAAACCGGAAAGTTCAGGATTAAACCACAGAGGCACAGAGAACACAGAGGCGTTCCTAAACTCAAACCTCAAAACTCAAACCTCAAAACTCAAACCGAACCCCGTATGATGAACATAGCTCATCAATCATCATCACGATAATGGTTCGTATTAACGATAATTACCTGAAACTTAAAGCTGGCTACCTGTTTCCTGAAATTGCGCGGCGTGTCAATGCCTTTGCTGAAGCCAACCCCTCCGCACCTATTATTCGGCTCGGCATTGGTGATGTGACGGAACCCTTGCCCGAAGCCTGTCGTACTGCCATGATCCAAGCCGTGGAAGACATGGCCGATCGTTCTACCTTTAAGGGCTATGGCCCCGAACAGGGCTATGGCTGGCTGCGGGAGAAAATTGCTAGTCATGATTTCCAGAGCCGGGGCTGTGAAGTGGATGCCAGTGAAATTTTTATTTCTGATGGCTCTAAGTGCGATTGTGGCAATATCTTGGACATCCTGGGGTCTGATAATCGCATTGCCGTAACCGATCCGGTTTATCCCGTTTATGTGGATACGAACGTGATGGCGGGGAATACTGGCCCCTGTAGCGATCGGGGGGAATACGAGGGTTTAATTTATCTGCCCATTTCAGCGGAAAATGACTTTACCGCTGCCATTCCCACAGAGCCAGTGGATTTGATTTACCTCTGTTTCCCCAATAATCCCACGGGGGCGGTGGCCAGTCGGGAGCATTTGCAAGCCTGGGTAGACTATGCCCGCAGTCACGGGGCGCTGATTTTATTTGATGCAGCCTACGAAGCCTTCATCACAGATCCCGCCCTTCCCCATTCCATTTACGAAATCCCCGGTGCCCGCGATTGTGCCATTGAATTTCGATCGTTTTCTAAAAATGCAGGCTTTACCGGAACCCGCTGTGCCTTTACCGTGGTGCCCAAAACCCTGAAAGGCAAAACCAGCAGCGGCGAAACGATCGAACTGTGGGGGCTGTGGAACCGTCGCCAATCCACGAAATTCAACGGAGTTTCCTATATTGTGCAACGGGGAGCGGAAGCGGTTTACACCCCAGAGGGTCAGGCACAAATTGGGGAACTGATTAGCTTTTACCTAGAAAATGCCACCCTGATTCGGGAAAAACTGCTGGCCGCAGGCTTTCAGGTTTACGGCGGCGTGAATGCGCCCTATGTGTGGGTCAAGACCCCGGAAGGGTTATCCAGTTGGGACTTTTTTGATCAACTATTGCAACGCTGTCATGTGGTGGGAACTCCCGGCTCTGGGTTTGGGGCAGCGGGAGAGGGTTATTTCCGTATTTCTGCTTTTAATAGCCGCAGTAATGTGGAGGAAGCGATGCAGCGGATTTTGACTCAGTTTAAGCTTTAAACGATCGGTATAAAATTGGGGACGAAGCGATCGTTTATGGGGGGCAATGTAATACGATCGCTCTCCTCCAAGTTACCAAACTCCAGGCTCGATCGCTTTTGTAACTGGTCAGAACGATCGCTTCAACAAAACTCTATTCAAACCAATTTTCGATTTTAAGTGTTGTAAAGTTTTGATAATCACTAATAT
>DALYGI010000110.1:0-11043 GCA_031971595.1 Prochlorotrichaceae cyanobacterium CTOTU29312 | reverse complement strand
GTGCCTCTGTGGTTTAATCCTGAACTTTCCGGTTTATTGAATTCACGATCCTTAGAACTTACTTAAAACTTACTTGGAAACGGTCATGGAAAAAGGCAGTTGGGTGCCAAAGCTGGTGCCTGGACGATCGCCCACGTAAATTTTATACAGCCCTTCTGGCCAAAATCCTGAGGTGTCTAGTTGATTGGTACTGGCATCTCGCAAGATACAAAAGTCGGAGGGGCCATCAATCCAAAGGATGGCGTTGGCGGTGGTATTAACGGAGATCTGGAGGCTGCTGGCGTTCTCTAGGCTAAGTTCCAGATGGGGAGTGGCTGGAATATTGCCACAGGAATGAGCAACTTCGCCACCCGTGGTTCCTGTCACGGTGACTGGCAGATCGTTGAGGGTAAGGGGGGCCGCATTACTAGGGGCGTTGAGACCCAGTAACAGCCAGGCAGCGGTCATGAGGTTTAAAGCAGTGGATTTCATAGATATTCCTCCTGGTAAATTAAGCTTTTATAATCCTGATGACGCTTTTCTGAGGACAGAGTGCCTAGACGATCGTTTCATTGGATACTTTTTCTAAGGCAATTCTCCCGTAGCCACCCACGATCGGCAAAATCAGGAAAACCAAAAGATCTTCCTGACTCTGCTAGATATTAAAGGTTTTGAAGACGATCGATCCCTGTAATTTAACTTGAGCGTCCTTGAGCTTGCCCTAGCTTGCTAGGTACTCCTGAACGTTCTGCTTGCGCTTGCGTAACTTGGTCAGGGCTTCCCGTTCAATTTGACGAACCCGCTCCCGGCTAATATTGAGACGATCGCCAATTTTGGCTAGGGTCATGGTTTGACCATCCTCTAAGCCATAGCGCAAAGTGAGCACCTGCTTTTGTTGAGGAGTCAGATCCGCCATTAAACCTTCCAGGTCTTGGCGCAGGGCAGATTGGGCGGTGAAGTCTTCGGGAGAAATGCCGTCATCTTCTAATAATTCACCCAATTCCGTATCCTGATTGTCCCCCACTCGCAAGTCCAAAGATAAGGGTTGACGGGACTGTAACAAATATTCCCGCACCTGCTTCGGACTGAGATCAATCTCCTCCGCCAGTTCAGCGATCGTTGCGGCACGACCAAGCTTTTGGGAGAGGATGCGCTGGGCTTTTTTCAGCTTGTTCAGCTTTTCCGTAATGTGAATGGGTAGGCGAATGGTACGGCCTTTCTCCGCAATGGCACGGGTGATGGCTTGGCGAATCCACCAGTAGGCATAGGTAGAAAACCGATACCCCTTGGTGGGATCAAACTTCTCCACCCCGCGCTGCATGCCGATCGTCCCTTCTTGGATTAAATCCAGCAGATCCACATTGCGCTTCAGATATTTTTTGGCCACGGAGACCACAAGGCGCAGGTTGGCTTCCACCATTTTGCGCTTTGCCGCTTCCCCTTCCTCAACAATTTGGGTCAGTTCTGCTTCCGAGAGATGGACGTGTTCCGCCCATTCGCTGAAGGTCAACAACCGATCGAGCTTCTTTTCGACTTTTTCCCGTTCCGCCTCAAGGGAAGATAACCGTTGCACTTTCTTTCCATAGAGAATTTCCTCCTCATGGCTCAGCAGCGGAACCCGACCAATTTCTTTGAGGTAGGTACGAACCAAATCAGTGGATGTAGCAGGAGTTCTCATAATTCACTCAGGTCAAGAAATTCAGTAAGGTGATGCGGGTTGCCCAAGCTCTGGATGTCCCGCGCAACCCCAGAGGGGTTCTGATTTAGGGCAGGGCGATCGTGTTAACAAATCTTAAGGGCTTTATTAACTTTTGTAACATAATTCTCATCTTAGCCCATATTTCTCAGAATGACTAGTCTTTGCTATATTGATCTCTTAGCACTCAACCCCTAGAGAAAAGGCAATAGATTTTAAGCATGGGTCTTCAGAAGGAGATCTGAGAGGGGGGGGGAGGATCTGGAGAAACTCCCACTGTAACATGGCGGGGATCTGCTATGCTTAGTTTTTGTCCTCGTTTAAGTCTTTTAGTTAATTAGTAATCTTTAACTATATCAGAATCTCTGATAATAATCAACCTTTGGCAGCCAATATGAGCAAGATTTCCCAAGTCTCGGCGGGTATTCCCGCTTCAGATATTCCCCATCAGTTATCCCTTGGCCCGTTAGAGCAAGAGGTCTTAGGCATACTCTGGGAGCGTCAACCGATTTCGGTGCGGGAAATTCAGGAGATCATTTTGGCCGATCCCTATCGGGAACTGACAGCGGCCTCCATTACCACGGTATTACAGCGTCTAGCCAAGAAAGGTTGGGTCAGTCGTCAGAAAGAGCGGGGAGTTTTTCTCTGGCAAGCGTTAATCAGCCGCGATCGGGCCCAAGCATTACAAGCGGAGGATCGGTTGCAGCAGTTTTTGTCCATTGGGAGCAACCCGGAGGTGGTAGCGGCCTTTGCCGATCGTTTAGACTCCGCCAGTTTGGATCAATTAGAGCGACTAACGGCCCAAATTAAGCAGGCACGGCAAGCTAGGGAGGGGGGATCATGCACCTAATTCTTTTGGCAGGAGTGGTGGGGATGGCGCTCCTGATTCGTTGGAGTTCCATAGTAAAGCGCCCGGCTTTCCCCAAAGCTCAAGATTGGCAAGGAACGATCGTGGCGTTGATTCTGCCAGGGGTGTTATTGCTCAGCAGTGCGGTGGCGATTTTAATTATGGGTCACCATGGTCGGATGTGGGGGCTACCGGTGAACGGGGTAGCTTGCTGGATGGCCAAATTGAGCCTAGGGTGGGCGGTGTGCCACGGGATTCGCCTAGGGTGGGAGCAATGGAAACTAGAGCGCTGGTTACAGACCTTACCCCTGTTGGAACCCTGGGATCTGCCTGAGGGGGTTTTGCCCCCAGAAACGATCGTTTATTACTTAGACCTTCCCCAAATTATGGCGGGACAAACGGGGGTATTTCGATCCCGGATTGTGGTGAGTGAGGGGCTACTGAGCCTGCCCACAGATCAAATTCAAGCGGTATTAGCCCACGAACAGGCTCACTTCCAGTATCGGGATAATCTCTGGGGCATGGCGATCGGTTGGCTGCGGGGCATTGGGGCCTGGCTACCTGGCAGCGATCGGCTGTGGCAAGATTTGCTGCTGTTGCGGGAATGCCGAGCGGATGCCCAAGCCGCCCAAACCACTGATCCCTTGGTCTTAGCGGAAACCTTAGTGTTAGCAGTGCGATCGAGTGTGCTGGAACAAAGCCGGGATAGTTCTGGAACTTTTAGCCTAGCCTGCATTGGACTTCAGACCGCCAGCGATCGGGTGAGCTACCGGGTAGAGTCCCTGTTAGAGGTGGAAGCCGCTATCCAGAAACAGCCTCCGGGTTTTTCCATCGGTTGGGTCACCTTGGGTTCCCTTTTGTTGGGATTGCTCCCCTTAGGTAGTATCGCGTTTCACCACCTAGGGCCACTGTTGGATTGCGCTACGTCGATGCACTAACCCACCCCTAGCCCCTCCCAAGAGGGGAACTGCACTAAATCACCCCTAACCCCTCCCAAGAGGGGAACTGCACTAACCCACCCCTAACCCCTCCCAGGAGGGGAACCAGAATAACTTTCCCTGTGCATTCAAGATTGTTTCTCACATCACCCCATGAATCTGTGGATTGCCCTCCGCCATCATTCCCTAGCTCGTCTTAGCGCTGTTCTGCTGCTGATCTTTTATGTGACAGTGTTTTTTGCCGACTGGATTGCCCCCTACGATCCCTACCTCTCTGAAGCCAGTGCGGCCCTATTACCCCCCAGTCAAATTTATTGGCGAGATCACACCACCAAAAATTGGCTTGGCCCCCACGTCTATCCTACGGAGCAGGGCCCCTTAGATTTAGAAACCGGCGATCGTCAGATGGAAGTCCAGTGGGACACCCCTGTACCCCTAGGGTTTTGGGTCAAGGGAGAACCCCATCACTTTCTCTGGTGGACTTCCGATCGCCATCTGTTTGGCACCACAAACACCGCTGCTAAGTTCTACGTTCTGGGCACAGACGATCAAGGGCGGGATCAACTGAGTCGGCTATTGTATGGGGGGCGTATTAGCCTCAGCATCGGCATTGTGGGCATTGCAATTTCTTTCCCGCTGGGAATCCTCATGGGTGGAATTTCAGGATACTTTAGTGGGTTTGCGGATACCCTGATCATGAGACTGGTGGAAGTGCTGATGACCATTCCCTCTATTTATCTTCTGGTGGCGTTGGCCGCTGTGCTACCGGATAACTTGGGCATGAGCCAACGTTTCTTACTCATTGTTTTGATTACCTCTTTCATCCGTTGGGCTGGCCTCGCACGGGTGATTCGGGGGCAAGTTCTCTCCATTAAGGAACGGGAATTTGTGCAAGCCGCTCGTGCCATGGGGGGACGATCGCTTTATATCATCCTGCGCCATGTGTTACCCCAAACCTTTACCTATGTGATTATTTCTGCCACCCTGGTTGTTCCCAGTTTTATTGAAGCGGAATCCGTGCTGTCCTTAATTGGTTTAGGCATTCAACAACCCGCAGCATCCTGGGGCAATATGTTAGCGGTTTCTACCAACGCCTCAATTTTAATTTTGCAGCCGTGGCTCGTCTGGCCACTGGCCCTTTTAATTATTTTAACCGTCTTATCTTTTAACCTTCTAGGAGATGGGTTACGTGATGTTTTAGATCCCCGTAACCTCTCTCCTGAAGACTCTGGACTAAGCCCTTAGCTATTCACTCAAAACTCAAAACTCACCACTCAAAACTCCTAACTCCTAACGATACTCTGGGTTTTGAATATCCCGCAAACGAGCTTCGGGACGGAGAAATCGATTCATTTGAGCTTCAAAAAATTGGCGATTAGCTTTGAGATGTTTCGGATTGGGATCATCCAGTGGATACAGCAAGGCTGTTCGTAGGGCTTGAATCACCGCAGAAGTAACGTTATACATCGATCGTTGGAAGCTAATCCCAAGCTGAATGAGCATATCTTCTTCACTGCGACAATGTTGCTGATAGTAACTGACTAAATAAGGAGGCAGGAAGTGCAGCATATCCTGCATCAAGAGGGTGGGAGGAATGCCTGAACTCCCAACGGGAAACACATCTGCGTAAAGAATTCCATAGTGAAAATCATTTTGATCTTCAGGAATTTGATTGGCTTGAGCATTATAGGATTTGGTTCCCCGGAAGGGGGCAGTACGATAAAAAACCGCTTCAACATAGGGCAACGCAGCTTCATATAACCAGGTAAATCCCTCTGATTTGGGAATGATTTCATAGCATTCTCCATCAATATAAACATGGTGATAGATCGGGCGACCAGCAATGGCAAAAATTCCATTCACCAGGAAATTCATGGCATCAGGAACCCCCTTGAATCCACCCTCATCATAAATATCACTCATTTCAAAAAAGACGGGAGCCATCACCTCCCAAAACAGCCCTAGGTTAGCGTAGTAGGATAGCTGCCGCACCTGCTCCAAAAACATTTCTGGGAATAATTGGTACAGCCCCAACAGGATCGGATTGTTTTTGAAATAAGCTTTAATCGCCCGATCGCTATTGACCCGGTAAACCTCACTGTCTAAATAATCATTAAATCGTCCCCCCATATTCTGATGCCATAGCATCGCTTGCATACAGGCTTCCGCAAACTCCATATTCACCCGATCGTGAAGAAGATGGTGAACCCACTTGGGCAATACTTTTTTAAGCTCACCCTTTTCCATAAATTCTAATAATTCCGGGTGAGCAGTGGCAGTCCCTCGCCAAATTCTTAAATCCGCCGTATCCCCCGCATAGTGATTGGGTAAATCCAAATACTCCTGGGGCAAAAAGTACTTAAACATGGGCAGGGGATCTAAAAAAACGCGCTCTGCGATATAGAGCAAATCCCGCCAATAGAAATCCATGGGTACCGCATAGGCCTTATAGATGCCGATAATTTGCATCAAGTTTTCTGGGGTATCCGGTAACATGGAACCACCGGCTTCGAGCCGATGAATAATTTCGGCAAAAGGGTGATTAGAAGGCAAAATGGTGGTCATGGCTTCATTCAGTTTTGAGTTTTGAGGTTTAAGTTAAGTTTTGAGTTAATGTTGATAGGTTTAGTTTGTCGATGGGAGTAGGGATTTCAGTCGATTTAAAGCGCCCATTACTTTGTCTGATCTACTTACCGTTTGCAGTGAGGGCTTTAGCCTTCAAGACATACAAAGTCAATGCGGGTCAGCGTAGAATTAAATCCCCTGGAAATTTGACTTTAGATTCTAAACGTTGAATTCTAAAATCTCAGATCCTCCCCTTCAGATCCTAAAACGGAGTGCTAATTAGGGCCACCTGTTCGATCGCTTTAGGTAAAACATTCTCCGAAATCATCGTAATGGTGGCTTGAGTCCAGCGAATTAACCATTGGGGTTGCAATCCCAGGAAGAAAATAGTCGCGGTTAGGGCTAAGGCCGGAAACTGATCTTGCCAGGTTACGCCGTCGTAATAGGCGAGTTTATTGTCCAGACGACCGAAGCAAGTGCGGTTAATCAAAATCACGAAATACACCGCCGTCAGACCGGAAGACAGAATACAAATAATCGTCGGAATCGGGAAAACTGCAAAGCTCCCTTGAAAGACTAAAATCTCAGCGGCAAATCCCACCAACCCAGGAATTCCCGCGCTGGCCATGCCCGCTAAAACCAACAGTCCACTGGTTAACGGTAACCCCCGTACCGGATTCATTAAGCCATTCAATTGATTTAAGTCCCGTGTACCGGTTTTTGCTTCTACCGTACCCACCAATTGGAAGAGCAACGCCAGAATTAATCCGTGGGCCACCATCTGAGCGATCGTTCCCAATAAACTCACTTCCGTACCCGCTGCGGCTGCCACTAAGATATATCCCATGTGACCAATGGAACTATAGGCCACCATCCGTTTAATATCCTTTTGGGCAATGGCAGTGAGGGAGCCATACATGACACTAATACTCCCTAAAATGGCCAAGCCAGGACTCACTAAAGCCCAGCAATCAGGAAATAGTTCTAAGCCAAATCGAATTAATCCATAGGTTCCCAATTTAGCAAGGAGCCCTCCTAAAAGAATGGCCACCGCTGGTGAGGCTTGCACATAGGCATCCGGCTGCCAGGTATGCAAAGGAACGAGGGGAATTTTAATCCCAAAGCCTATCAAAAGTAGGGTGAGCAAAATTAATTTTGCCCGTAACGGTAAGTCTTCCGTATGAATGGCCGCATAGTCAAAACTATTGGCACCCGTTAACCAAGTGATGCCAAAAAATGCCGCAAGAATTAAAATTCCAGAGAGGGCCGTATAGATTAGAAACTTATAGGCAGCATACTGACGGCGCTCACTCCCCCAAATTGAAATCAAGAGAAAAAAGGGCAACAACTCGATTTCATAAAAGAGGAAAAATAGCAGCAAATTTTGTGCCAGGAGTGCCCCCGTTAGCCCCGCTGTTGCCAACAAAATTAAACTGTAATAGAGCCGAGGCCGATCGCTTTCCCTCGTCGGTGTACAAAGCACTGCAATCCACGTCAAAAAAGTAGTGAGAATAATCAGCGGTAAGGACAGACCATCCACCCCTAAGCGATAGGTTAAACCAATGGCCTCCAACCAGGGCAGGGATTCCTCAAACTGAATGCTAGAGCTACCAATTTCAAAACGGCCCAGGAGGGTAAGGCTAAAGAGAAATAAGCCAAAGGTAAAGGCCGTTACCCATCTCTTAGTATTGAGGGCAGGGGGGAGAAGGACAACAAGAAGTATCCCTATACAAGGGATCAGAATAAGCAAGGATAGGGTCATAGCGAAAATGAGTTGTAAGATTTAAGTTGTCAGGTTATCGGGTTAAACCAAAACTTAGCGAATGAATGACCAGAGAATCAGCAAAACGATCGTGGCAACGCCTAAAACGATCGTCAGGGCATAGGATTGAACCTGACCCGAAACGTTATATTTCAAACCCTGACCACTGAGGAGGGTAGCCAAACCTAAAAAGTTCACTAAACCATCCACTAAATAACGATCGATAAAGTCAATACACCGGGAGATTGTATCCACAGCAGCGACGATCGTTGCTCGATAAAATTGAGCGGTGTAAAGGTCATAGGCAAAGAAATTTTGCACCGCAGGATAGGGAAATTCAACGGGCTTAGACACCTTAGGATTGGCATAAATGGCCACTGCTCCAGCAGCGCCAGCCACCCCAGTTAAAATTAAACCGATCGCCCCAATGCTAGTTAAATCTTTTACCTCTGGAATCATGTTTAAGGCTAGTAACAGTTGGGGAATGTGGAGGATAAAACCCGTCAGAATCGTGACCGGTAAAACCATAAACCAAAGTCCTTCCGCTGATCGCACGGTCATCTGTGTCGGTTGTCCTCCCCACACCAAGAGGAAAAGACGCATCAGGCTAAAGGCAGTCAAGCCATTCACTATTAGGAAGAGAAGTAGCAGTAAAGGATGAGTGGTTTGCAGAGTAGTAGCCAGGGGAGCTAAAGCCCAAAAGGTGCCAAAGGGAGGGACTGCTACGAAACAGAAGGTTCCGGTTAAAAAGGCAATGCCTGGAATAGGACGACGACTCCATAAGCCCCCTAGTAATTTCACATTTTGAGTCACATTACTCAGAACGATCGTCCCCACGCTCATCATCAGTAAAGCCATAGCAATGGCATACAAAAAGAGAAAGAGATAGGCAATTTTCAGTTCCCCTAGGGCGATCGCAATAAACGCTAAGCCCATGTATGCACTGACAGAATAGGAAAGGATACGCTTCACATCAATTTGGGCAATGGCAATCAAAGATCCACCAATGGCCGTTGCACTAGCGATCGTTATTAAAACTAAAGTTGTTAAAGGTGAGAGCGTAATAATCGGTTGAATTTGAATCAGAACCCAAGCCCCCGTGGCCACAACGATCGAGTTCCGCAACGTGGAAGCCGGTAAAGGGCCTTCCTGAGCTTCATCTAGCCAAAGGTGCAAAGGTAACTGAGCGGATTTGGCCAACGGGCCAGCAATTAACGCCAGACTAATTAAGGTTAAAGTTGTGGGTTGAATCGCGCCACTTTCTAAACCCGTGACCGCCCATTGACGCAGTTCATCAAAATTCCACGTTCCCGTCAGCGGCAGCAGGGCCACCACCCCCACTAAAAGGATTAAATCCCCCACCCGCTTAGTTAAAAACGCATCCCGCGCCCCCGTCACCACCAGGGACTGGTTATACCAAAACCCAATCAGAAGATAGGTGCTGAGCGTCAGAATTTCTAAGATGAAATAACTGAAAAATAAAGAATTACAAAGCGCCAAAGCGCACAGACCCGCTTCAAACAGCCCCATCACGCTGTAAAACCGAGCCCACCCCCAGTCCATCTCTAAATAGGCTATGGCATAAAACTGGGCCAGCAGGTTTAACCCCGTAATCACCGCCATCGCAGCGATCGTAATGCTGGAAAACTTCAGATCAATATTAATACTCAGGTCTGCCGCCTGAAACCAAGTCAGGGAAAACGTCAGAGGAGGGTTCCCCCACGCCTCAAACAAGGCAGCAAAACTATGAACGAACGCAATTAAGGTAGTGACCAAGTTCACATAACCCGCTGGTCTGGGCCCAGTTCGGGAAATTAAACGGGGAGACCAGAGGGTTGCGATTACCGAACCGATCAGGGCATAACAGGGCACCAACCACACCGACTGAACCATCGGGGAAATCATAGTTTTCTCCAGGAAGCTTTAAATCTTAAAATCATCTTACATAGACTAGATATGATAAAATCCTTTTTAGCATAGATTTTTATCTATATCAATAACCTAGAGGCAGAGCCAGGATCTCTCTTCAACTTACTCTGATTCTGCCCCTTTCCCCAAGTAATACCCTAGGGCATTGGCAACAGCCTGGCTAGATCGGACAAAAAAGGGACGATCGATCGTCTCCAGGGTATCCGTCACCTGATGATAGTGGGGATTCCGCAGGTAAGCCGTATCCGTAACCATCACAGCCCCAATATCCTGCAACCAAAACGGCGCGTGATCACTGCGTAGCACGTCAGGGGTGAGAGCCCCCTTCAGCGGCACACTCAGGGTAAAAATTTTCAGATCAGTCAAATCAGAAGGTATAAATTGGCCTTGAACATCTGGACTAAACCCGGCTAGCATTTCGGGATGTTCCGCATCTCCCACCACTGCTAAAAAATCCCCTCGATCGCTGGGAGGCTCGATCAACAAGTTCTTCGGATACTGCTGACATCCAGGTACAACACAGGCATAACCTAACATTTCCAAAACGATCGCGCCCTGTAACCCCTCTAAATTTTCAGGTCTCTGGGTATAGGCAAAACTCCCTTGAAGCCCTGCCTCTTCCAGATCAAAAAAAATCAGTTCTAAGCTTACTGGTATATCCGTTTTTATGGACACCCCCGCAAAAAGATGGGCCAATTCTAATAACGCCGCAACCCCCGTTCCATTATCATCCGCTCCAGGGGTATTTTCGATCGTGTCATAATGAGCCCCCACAATCCATCGTTGAGCAGCAATGGCAGAGGTATCTCCCCAGGTTTTTGTAGCAATGAGATTTTCAGCCTCCACCCCATCTTTGTCAGTAAAAACTTGCTGCTCCACCTTCCATCCCAAACCCGTTAACTCTCCCACCAGAAACGATCGAACTTTAGAGCGACCTACCCCACTAAAACGATCGTCAAACCCAACGATCGCCTCCAAAGATTGCCACAGGCGATCCCCATTCACCACCAGAGGAGAAGGAGAGACAAGCATAGACCGACCTAAAGATGATTTAGAAAGAGACGATTCAGCAGAGAGAGAATCAGAAGAGATCAAAGCAGTAGGAGAGGGGCTTAACTCCGACAGTTGAGCAGAACCACATCCCACCAACAGCATCCCTAAAGCCATTACAAAAAGAACATTAGCGAAACATTCCATTCTTAAATGACTGGTACGATAATCTTACACTTACAAACTTACAATTGATTGGGAACTTCCGTATTTTAAATTCTTAAACAAAAACTCCTCCCTACGTGAGAGTAAGGAGGAGTTTAGGAATGATGAACTG
>DALYGI010000109.1:0-11055 GCA_031971595.1 Prochlorotrichaceae cyanobacterium CTOTU29312 | reverse complement strand
TTTTGTCCCCCTCTCTTCTTTTTAATCTTGATCCCCCATAAAGATTAATTTATGTTAAATCTAACTAACCTTACCCTTCATTTTCAGCAAATCCTTAGTGTTTTTCTGAGCTTATCTGCAACGATCGCAGGGGCTGCGCTGCTTTATTTATTTCTCTTTTTTGTGTTACGATCGCTCTTTCGTCAATTCGAGAGAGATATTGCTTTAGTAACCCTCAATGTTTCTGCCTATCCCGTTTTAGGGTTATTTGTTTTAGGATCATTTCGTCTCACTTTTCTACAGTTTTCAAGCAGTACACCCATTGATTGGCTAGAGAGACTTCTCACCTCAGGAATTGTCTTAACCGTAACCTATTGGGTCTACCAGATCTTTATACAAGTTGTCATTTACTACCTGAAAGATTATGCCCAAGAAAGTGAGGTGATGTGGGATGACGTATTGCTACCTCTCTTGGAAGGAGCCGTTCCGCTTCTCCTCTTTCTCCTGGGGGGAACCATTCTCTTACAGGTTGCCTTTGACATTGACTTAACGGGAGCTTGGTTAACTTTAGGAGGGGCTACCTTCGTCATCGGTTTTGCGGTACGGGATATTTTAGCCAACTTTTTTAGTGGTATCGTCTTGCTCCTGGATAGTCCCTTTCAGTTTGGCGATATGTTACGTTTAGAAGATGGGTCTTTGGGCATTATTACTAAAATTGGAGTACGGGTAACAGGTCTGTATTTAACCCAAGATCACGCTGAGATTTATATTCCCAATAGTGTGATTCAGGGCAAAGAGATTATTAATATGAGCCGTCCCATTGAACCTATATACTATCATCTTCCGTTAGAAATAGATGCCAATGCTGATGTGGAAAATGCCCTGAAACTGATTAAACAAATTGTGCAAGCTCACCCAGATACCTTAGGAAATTTAGAGAAAAAGCTAGAAGATCTAGAAAACTTTTTTGACTGGGATGAAACCTACGGCGAAAGCTTTGTGGAGAAAAAGGAAAATGGTCGGGAGCGGTTAATTGCGGAAAATGAGGTTAACATCAAGCTTGAGGAGATTGAGCAATCCTTGGAAGTCCTAAGCACCACCCTACAATTTGCGGAAAAGGGAGGGCTCGATCGGGATGATATTGCTACCATTCAGGAAGAGTTTCAAGAAATCCTAGAGCAACTTGGCTTAAGGGCCGAAACCCAACATACCCAACCAAAGTCCTTTCCTTTTATGAAGCTAAAAACAGCCCTATTATTGGTGAAACTAGAGGAAACTCAATCCGATGAATCCTTAATTGGTTTGGTGCGGGCGTGGTATCGCATTTGGCTTCGGGATCCCAATATTGTTGATCAGGATCAATATGTTTTACCCTCCATTTGGGAATATAAAATTAAGGTTCTCATCCGTCGAACCCAGCGCCTTTACCAAAGTATTCTTAATCCCACGGATCAGGAAACTCGCATTGATGATCAGGTCAGGGATTTAGTAAAGTGGCTACGCGATCGTTTCAAACAGGCCCGTAGTCAATGGCAGGATCCTAAAGTACGCATTAAATCTATTACCCATGATGAGGGCTTTTGCTATGTGCAAATTCTTTTAAATTATTATGTGGATGATGCCCGCTTAGAAGATGCAGAGCGGGGGCTTCGGGTCGGCAGTGACATTCATCGAGAAATTTTGCGTCACTTAAAAGAAAGCTGTTTCTCCCATTTAACCGATCCTTGTCATTCATGAGCAATTCTCTAGGTGTATTCTCCGCTGACAGTCAGCATGACTTAAGACAGCACAACTCAAGACAGCATAATTTAAGACGACTATTTGTAGCAGGTTTACTGTTTTGGGGCAGCATGAGTATGCTTCTGCCCACCTTGCCCCTCTACCTCAACGATCGGGGGGGAAACTTACAGGAAGTCGGGCTTGTGATCGGAGCTTTTGCCATTGGTTTACTCTGTTTCCGTCCGTGGTTAGGTAAGGCCGCCGATGATCAAGGCCGTAAACCCGTTTTGCTGGTAGCGTTGGGGGTTGCGGCCACCGCCCCCGTGGGGTACTTAGTCATGAAAAGTTTACCGCTGTTAATTGCCTGGCGTACCTATCATGGCCTAGCTGTAGCAGGCTTTACGATCGCCTATTTAGCCTGGGTTGTGGATTTGGTGCCGCCCTCCCAACGGGGAGAAATTATTGGGTATATGACCTTGGTGAATCCCCTCGGTTTAGCCATCGGCCCAGCGATCGGCGGTTTCCTTTTGGAAGCGCGGGGGTTTCCATTCCTGTTTTGCAGTGCTTCCCTTTTGGGAACGATAGGGTTTTGCCTGGCCAGTACAGTTCAAGAGGAATGTCCATATCCTTTGTCTGTTCGTCATTCTGCGGAAGATTCTATGGACAATGGTAGGGGTGAAACGATTGAAAATACTCCCCTTAAACCTAAGCATAAAGTTAAACCTAAAGTTAACCCTAAAGTTAAACCTAAAGCCCAAAAATTAAAGCGATCGTGGCGGTGGTTGCGCTTATTTTTACTTCCCTTAGGTGGACAAGTTCTAGGGTTTATGCTGCTCCTTGGTTCTGTTCCCATTCTCGTAGAATCCCTAGGGCTTTCTGCTTATTTGGTGTGGTTTTTTCTGCCCTTTTATGGGCTATCCGCTATTTTGGGCTTAAATTTACATCCTGGCAGTTTGCTCTGGCGGCCCGGAATTCGAGTGATCCCCCTCTCCCTGCTATTTCTAGGACTTTCCTTTGGCACTGTCACTACCTTTATTGCCCTCTTTATTAAAACTATTGGCTTTGATCTCAATCCTGGCTGGTTTTATACCATCGCCGCCATTGCTAGTTTTAGCGCTCGTCTGATTGTTGGTCGCTATTCCGATCGGTATGGACGGGGAGTTTTTCTGAGTCTGAGCTTTTTGTTATATACCTTAGCCATGGTGCAATTGGCCCAAGCCAAAACGATCGTTGCCATCTTAGCCGCTGCTGCTTTTGAAGGGGCTGGTTTTGGCATTTTAATTGCCATGGTGGCCGCCCTAGTGGCCGATCGTTGTGCCGAATCGGAACGGGGTCAAGTTTTCAGCATTTGCTTTGCCGGATTAGATGTGGGCATTGCCACAGCGGGGCCGCTCCTAGGGTACTGGGTCGATCGTCAGGGCTATCCTGCAACCTTTCAACTGGCAGCACTACTGGCAGCCCTTGCCCTACTCATTTTTTTGCTGAGTAGTAATAAAACCCTTCGGAGTTCCCTGCGTTTTAGTTTGGGTCTGGGCCCCGATGACTATGCCCATTCTAAGTAGAGCAGACAAAGTAATGGGCACTTTAAATCGGCTGAAAGCCCTATTCTACCGTCATTGATGTATCCCCTTATTTAGCCTGGCCTACTTAGACACTAGAGATTATTAGCAAACTCCCAGGTTTTAGCAGTAAAGTGAGGAATCGATTGATAGGCCCTTTGCCAATCCTGTTTACACTGATCATCTTTCCATTCAAAATGCCGGGTTTCCAGAGAAATCTGATCCGAATCGATCGTTACCCAGCGGAAGCTTAAACAATCCCAAGGAGCAGCGGATTGCACATAGCACCAGCCATTGCGATCGACTAGACTATGTTGATGATTGTGTCCACAAAAGTAATAGCCTGTGGGACGCTCTAAGGTTTCTAAAATAGATGAAACAAAGTCACTATTTTCAATGTGTAACTTCAATTCTTCCGTGCGGGTTGTGGTTTCCTTGAGGGGATGATGACCAAATACGAACAGTTGGTTTAAGTCTGAACGTTGGTTATAGTCTGCAATCTGTTCCCGTAACCATTGCCCCTGGGTTTCCGTTAGCCAACCCCCATAATCCTTTGCTTCTCTGGGCTTCGCCGTATCCAAGAAAATAAACCGAAGATCCCCCCGATCGACACAACAATAGAGTTCATCCTGAACCGCCGGAGAATATTCCCCTAAGAAAAAGCAGGAAAGTTCCGCCTTAGAGAGGGTGTAGCAATCATGGTTCCCTGCGATCGCCAAAAAGGGCAGACCAGACCGAGAAACGATCGTTTGTAGGGCGTTTAATTCCGTGGGCATTCCCCAATTGGTCGTATCCCCCACCGCAATCACCAGATCAGGATTGAGATCCGCAATTTGACGAAACCACTCTTTAAATACCCGATCGCGGCAGGCCTCCAGATCGGAAGTTGTATAGTCTGAGAAGTGAAGATCCCCAAGAATGGCAAGCTGCATAGGTCTTTTATCCATGATGTGTTCTAGACATATTCTAGGTATTCTGAGTCGTTCCCTGAGGGATTCTAAGGGGCTAGGTGTGCCGAGCAAGGGCTGAGTTCGTGTTAGTTTAACCCTTTTTTATTAAGAAATATCAACATCCCAAAACAAAGGACAAGTCTATTGCCTATAGTTTTAGAGGTTTCCCTAGGGAGACCTAGGCGGAAGGGTTCCCCTCTTCCCCCCTGTTGGCGGTACGGTTTTAGGATTTAAGCCATTGTTTAAGGGATATTTAAGCCCTATTAAATGCTGGACTCAATCACCGCTCAGCAGACCTTGATGGCTACATTTCGTAGCAAAACGTCCAATTTCCAACAGCATCTCACCGATGCTATCCCCAGTTTATCGTCTTTTGAAAACCTTTTTTTGCTTCTCAATAATAAACATTGGAGTTCATTATGGTACCCCCTACCCCCACTTGGTCTTTCTCCGTTGCGATCGTCATGATTACCTGTAATTTCTTTGCGATCGCCATTGGTTTTTATGCCATTCAAAAGCGCGGCGTGGGCCCTGCCCTGCCCGTTTCCTTGCCCGGTCTGTTTGAAGGATTTGGCTGGCCAGAATTTTTAGCCACCGTCAGCTTTGGGCATCTGCTGGGAGCCGGTATGATTCTTGGCATGTCTAACGCCGGACTCCTGTAGTCGGTAAGATTAAGATACTGCGGTCATCGCTTAAGAGGGATTCAGGGCTTCCCCGGTTGCTGAATCCCCCCCTGATAGAATCACCCAAGCCCCAATTCTTGAGTTCATAACCCTTAACGATTACTTTGTGATAAATTACCCGCTAATCTTCCTGCAATCTTCAGAAAAGGTTGAAGTAAGAACTACAGCGTGGGTTTAGGGGTCTCCCCCGATGATCCGCCCTATTTTTCATCTTAAGTTACGGTGCAAGGGTTCATCCAGATTGGATTTAACGCTCATTTGATTCTCCTAGGGCTTATTCTTCATGGCTCAACGATCGCAAAATTGCCTCAATATTGCAGACTGCTACCGTACCCTTGGGCTGCGTTCAGGTGCTTCTCATCAAGATATTAAGGTGGCATACCGTCGTTTGGCCCGCCAATATCATCCCGATGTTAATGAAGGGGATCAAGAGTCCCATCTTAAGTTTATTGAGGTTACCGCTGCCTATAAGCACCTTCTGGAGCATATTCCAGCGGATGCTGCCACCACTACCCCCAAACCGACAGGGGTAAAGGTCACCGTCACATCAGCGAGTCCGCCCCCCTCCGTGGTGCAATTTAGCCCCGAACTGTCGGATATGGATCGCCGCCTGAAGCAGCATTCCTACGACCAACTCCAACTGCTTTTAAAAACTCACCGTTTTCCCAGGGCCATCGCTTTGGTAGAGGGGTTAGCCCAGCGCCTGCCAGAGGATATCGAAGTGCGTCAATGGCAAGCGATCGCCTACCAACGTTGGGGACGGCAACTCATCCAAGATCGCCAGTATGACAAGGCACGGGTTTATCTCAAAAAAGCCCTGAAAACCGATCCCCATAACCGAGCCCTGTGGTCTGAAGTGGAGCGAGAGTTTCAACGGTTAGAAAAGGTGTATTGATGTTTTTTCTAGGGTTAATAGGTTGGGGAGGTTGGGGACGATCGGATCAATGGTCAATGCGATCGAATCCAGGATAAAGTCCCCACTCTGGCTTTGTAAAGAATCATTGCCAAGTTACCCAAGAGAATGGATTAGGATTATAGTAATAGGTATCAGATTTCAAGTTCATTCTTTCCCAAAGGAGGAAAAAATCTGAGTTTTCTGAGTTCAACCTGTTTCAATTCAAGTCGGACAAACACCCAACCATTTAATTCATCTGCCTCCAAGTATTAAGCCGGGAGAATACTCTTAGAGAAGTTACTCTAAGCAGTCTCCGAACTAGGATAAAAGTGGAGCTAGAGTTCGAGTTAAAGTTGGGTGTTTTGTCGTATATTTACGTGTATTTATTTACGTGTATTTATTTTAGTAATTAACAGCCAACCCACCCCTAGCCCCTCCGAGGAGGGGAACCGGAAGAAACTCTATCTAGCCTTCCAGGAGAGAACCGAAATAAACTCCCCCTCTAGGGAGGGGGGTGGGGGGTGGGTCTAACCTACCGGGAAACACCAACCCTTCTAGACCAACACATACGCTTGGTTCTACTAGGAACGGTGTCTGCGCGACCCGGTTGCTTTTGCTTTGGGCTTATTGGACGCAGTTTCTTTAGACTCTGGAGCCATAGAGGGCGTAGGATGATTCACCTGCTGGCGGCCATTTTTCACAATTCGTAACATTTCACTGAGGCGTTGATCTAGGTCACTCAGCATTCCATCCGCATAACGATCGGCTTCTTCTTGAATTTGAGATTGTTCTAGCATGGCGTTGCGACGGGTTTGCTCAAATTCTTGGCGAGCTTGGGTTTGCAGTTGTTCGACCTCTCGCAGGGTTTGTTGTTGTAGGGCTTCGCACTCCTGTTGCACCTGAAGGCGAATTTGCTGGGCTTGTCGCTCTGCCTGTTGGATAATGCCCGTCTCATCTAAAATTTGGGCTGCCCTTTGCTCTGCCATGGCCGCAATTTGTCGGGCGTATTCCTCCGCCTCAGCCAGGATGGTTTCCTTCTCCGTAATAATTTGCTGGGCCCGCTCGAAGGCTTCCGGTAAATTAATGCGAATTAAGTCCAGTTGATCCAATAACTGTTCCTCATCCACGATCGTTTTGCCGGTTAGGGGGATCTGTGGACTATCCAGAATGAACTCCTCTAACACATTCAACTCCTGCTGAATGTCTACCCCTTGGTTCTGGGCATCACGTTGGGGATCACGAACTAGATCGAGTCGGGCAGGGTCTTGGCGCAGCATCGGTGATATACATCCAGAGCAACAGGGGCAGGGACAAGATGATCGATGGAACCGCCGAAGCGGGCAATCTCCTTAACTACACTACTGCTAAGGAAACTATATTCGTTGGACGTTGCCAAGAAAATAGTCTCAACCTCTTCCGCAAGGGTTTTATTGGTATGAGCCATCTGTAATTCCATCTCAAAATCAGACAAGACTCGCAATCCCCGCAAAATCGCATTGGCTTGCCGTAGGCGCGTATAGCTTACGGTTAAACCATCAAAACTGTCTACCTCTACACCGGAGAGGTGCTGTGTTGCTTTCTGAATTTGGGCAACACGCTCTTCCACGGTAAACATTGGGGTTTTATGGGGATTGCGGAGGACGGCCACAACCACGCCACCAAACAGGCGGCAGCCGCGCTGGATAATATCCAAATGACCAAGGGTGATGGGATCGAAGCTACCGGGGTAAATGGCAATCACGGCGGGGGAAGGGATAGGGGATTTTAAACGTGATCAATACGTGATTAATATCTGATCAATACCTGATCAATAGGTGATTCACAAGAGGGATCAAGATCCATCAGGGCGATCGATCAGGCTTCCTTACCCTCAGGGGAGGGCAAGTGGGGCAGGGCCGTGACTCAGGTTAGTGACTCAGGTTAGTGAATTAGGGTCATTAAACGATCGAGTTTGAGGGCGGTTTTGCTCATTTCAAACACATAATCTAGCTTAATGCCTTCGTGGAGCCTGACTTGTCCGAGGGCGTGCTCAATAATTTCCACCGCCGAGAGGGTATCCAGATCGACGGATAAGATGGGAATCTCCAATTCTTCCGCACGGGTAATGATGGTGGGCAGGGGAGCGGTATGCCCCGTCAACACTAAGCATTGGGTGGCGGTTTCCATGGCGGCAAGTTGCAGGTCAGTTCGATCGCTCCCCGTCACGATGGCCATGTTGCGCCCCTTGCGGAAATATTCTAGGGCAGAATTTACATTCATCGCCCCAATAAATAGGTTTTCCACCATTAAGTCCATCCGTTCAGGACAACACAGCACTTCCGCCTCTAGGCGATGCACCAGTTCCCCCACGCTGACGCTTTTGAGAATTTCGCTATGGGGCACAATCCCTAACACCGGAATAGCTTGTTTCTCTAAATAGGGGCAAATCACCCCCTCCACCAACGCCATTTGCTGGGCGTGAATATCATTGAGAATGACCCCCACCAGCCGATCGCCAAGGCGTTGTTTGGCGGCAATGAGGCTATCTAGGGGCAGGTAGGATTTAAGACGAATGACCAAAATGATCCCCGCATCTGCGATCGTGGCCATTTCTGTCAGGGAGAGTCCGTAAATGCACCCTTCGTCTAGGGTTCCTGGCCCTTCTAGCAGCACTAGATCCGCACGGGCTTGATTAGACTGGTGAATGGCTGCCTGAAAATTTGCCCCATAATCCTGGGTATCTACCAAGGACAGGCGATTTTCTAAGGTATGGGGTTCCGCCATCACGAGGGTGGGGTAAATCCGATCGCTGGGAATGTTCAGCGTTTTCGTGAGGAATTGAACATCGCCATCAATGGAACAGGCCTTGCCTTCCAAGGCTTCAGGACAGGTACCAATGGGTTTGCCGTAGGCTAAATCTACTCCAGCTTGGAGCAGTGCATGGGCTAAGGCAAGCACTACTGTAGACTTACCACTGTAGGGATCGATCGATCCAATGATGAGATGTTGTTTAGAATAAGGCACTGCTGGCTCCGGCAACTGAAAAAGACCACTTCATTCCTGTATTTTACTGGTCTGGATGCATCGGAACGTTAGCGTTTCCTGTCTTAAGATTGACATTTTTCAATGTTGATCCTTGACTAATCCCCGGCCGATCGCCTAGGGATTCCGTTGTCCTGATTCTAATCGACTAATTCCCTAATCCACTAATGGGCTTGTTCCAATTCAGTCTCAATACTTTTGGCTAACATCACCAGGGGTAAGCCGGGGGGATAGGCCCGATCTTCTCGAATCCGTCGTAGATCCGTATCTGAAATATTCAGGTTCAGCGCGTTGCGAATGGCCCGCACCACATCCGCCCGATCGATCACCCCACTGACCGTGCCAGCGGGAGATAGCACCGTAATAAAGGGTAGGTTTAACTGTTGTAACCGAGTAACGATCGTTCCGAGGCGTGTGGTTTCTGTTACGGAGGCAATGCTGGTGAGGGGATCCACAATATCTTGGACAGTTTTAGTACCCCACAGCCCCCGTTCAATATCTCTAAAGCGGTCTAGGGAGATTAGCCCTCGATAGCGACCATCGGAGGCGGCAAAATAGGCCAAGGGGTGGCGCTCTTCTAACAGATATTGCTCTGCAAAATGGCGCAGGGTAAAGGTGGCCTCCACCACCCGATAGTCCCGTGTCATGGCCTCCTGGGCGGTAAGATTGAGCAAAACCTCTTGGAGACTGGTGACACGCTCGTAGGAATTGGCATTGCGGATACCAAACCAGCCCAGCAGCATAATCCAAAACGCACCAAAGGACTGGGACGTGTACAGCACAAGAAGACCAAAGGCAATGGCCATGGATCCCAGCAGCTTACCCGACTGGGCCGCCCAGCGAACCCCCCGAAAGCGATTCTGAGTCACCTGCCAAACGATCGCCTTAAGAATTTGTCCCCCATCCAGAGGTAACCCTGGAATCAGGTTAAACACCCCTAACACCAAGTTAATGCGAGCAATATTACTGAGGAGAGCGCCCATGGGACTCCCCAGAGCCACCACCTTAGTGAGGCTAGACAGGGCAAAAAAGAGGGCAAAGCTCACCGCTGGCCCCGCAATGGCCACTTGAAAGGCTTCGATCGGGGTTTTCGATTCCTCCTCAATGGAAGCCACCCCCCCAAAGAGGAAGAGGGTAATGGAATTGACCCGAATGCCCTGGGAGAGGGCCACCAGACTGTGCCCCAATTCGTGAAGGAGGACAGAGGCAAACAGCAACAAGGCTGTGACTAACCCCGCAACCCAAGCCAATAAACCCCACTCGTTGTAGCGTGCATACCAAGTTTGTCCCTCCAGAATGGTAATGAGCGTGAGGATCACAAACCAGGACGGGTCAAGAAAAAGAGGAATCCCAAAAATGCTACCGATGCGCTGGGAAATCATAGGCTCTAAAAGTTTTAGCGGTGTCCGTTATCTTCCTTGCGGGAATCAGAAGTGTCTCCCACAACGCTATCTAGCGCAAGATTATCTAGCCTTACTCTAGCTAACTCTCGACGATCGCGGTTAATTTGTAACGGAACGATAAGTTTAGGGAATGGGGAATAGGGAATAGGGAATAGGGAACAGGGAACAGGGAATGGGGAACAGGGATTGGGGAAGAGGGATTGGGGAAGAGGAAGGGAAGAGGGAAGAGGGAAGAGGGAATGCGGAGTTGGGAATAAAGGGTAGGGGTTGGTCTCCCAATCCTCCCGATCGTTAATGAGGAAACCGGGATACCCCCTAACTCAAAACTCAAAACTCAAAACTCAAAACTGTCCCCTGTCCCCTATCCCCTAACTACCGCAAGGGCACTTCATTTAACTCTGCGGTACGCACCCCAATCTGTTGAGACACCCCCGATCGCAGAATCGTGAGTTGTAACACCTGTCCCACCTGGCTATTTTCCACTGCTGTTTGCAGATTAGCCGCTGTGGTCATGGGCTTTCCGTCCACCTGGGTAATCACATCACCCCGGCGTAAACCTGCCTGATCCGCTGGACTACGGGGCACCACCCGCACGATTAAGACCCCTTCTGTTTCTGGGAGCATCAGGGTGGCATTGGGATCCGCATTGTTTGTCCGGGCCATGTCTGGCGTGAGGCTGACCATTTGTACCCCTAGGTAGGGATGGGACACCTTACCCGTTTTCAACAGTTGGGCTTCAATGGACTTAGCTTTGTTAATGGGAATGGCAAACCCAATGCCGTTGGCATCCGCCCGAATGGCCGTATTAATACCAATGACTTCCCCCTGAGCATTGAGCAGCGGCCC
>DALYGI010000108.1:0-11077 GCA_031971595.1 Prochlorotrichaceae cyanobacterium CTOTU29312 | reverse complement strand
TCTGAGGCGGAGTCTGGGTAGAGCGAGGGGCAGAATCGATCGTCCCGATCGCTAAAATGGCCGCCATGATGCCCACCGTGGAGCCATTGACCAAAAACCAAGTGTGATCCGCATGAAAAGTTTCCGCTGCCAGGGCTTGGGCAGAGGCGATCACCCCATCGGGATCCAGTAAATTATCTAACCCCGGTAACTCCGGTAAATCATGACGGAAAACCTCAGTGCCCCAAGCCTCTTCCAACGCGGCGAGTATGCCCCGGCCCTGTTTGTGCCCCGGTGTATGGAAGGGTAAGGTTTGCCGCTGGGCCGATCGCCATAATTGATTCCAGAGGGGCATGGGATCCCGCAGGGGCATGGATTCCGTCATAATCTAAAACCTTAGAACTCAGATCACTGAGAACAGAAGAGACAAAAAAACGGCAGAGGAACCCGTCGGCCCGCTCTCCCGTCTTCATTTTGCAACTATTCTCAGATTCCCAGTAACCGGGGATCTTGGCGCTTAAGTTGCACACGCCGTTTGAGTTAGATATTTTTCTCGCTTAAATCCCGGCTAAGGTGATCAAAAGCTTGATCGAGGATTGCTGTAGCATCCATGCCATTAGACTTAGCCATGTCCGCGATCATACCTTTCATAATTTGAATACCCCGCACCGTAGGCCCGATGGGAACTCCCAGAGAGTTATAGGTTTCCCGAAGTCCTTGCAGAACCCGCTCGTCTAAAACATAGGTATCCGAGGCAACGATCGCATAGGTGGCATAACGCAGGTAATAGTCCATATCCCGCAGACAAGCAGAAAATCGACGGGTAGTGTAGGCATTTCCCCCTGGACGAATCAGTTCCGGCACTTCTGTAAACAGTTGCGCTCCGGCATCCCGCACAATGTCCGCAGCACTCCCATTAATCAGGGCAGCAAGCTGAACTCGCGTGTCACCCTCTGCAAAATAAGCCTTGAGGGAATCGATCGCGTTCCGATCGAAGTAGCGCCCAATGGCATCGTAGCTCCCAATTAAGCTGGTTACGGCATCCCGCATGTAACGGCTCTCCCAAATTTGTTTATAAACGAAAGGATAAAAAGTCAGAAGGGTAAAAAATATGTCCTAGAAACGTTATGTCCTAGACGGTTGTACCCGCTTCAAAATTGACTTGAGTGTATCACGCCCCCGATCCATTCCTCATTTTCCAGGGGGATTCCAGGGGAAGTGCCACGATTCTGCGTGGATTCAGGGGGATTTCCGTAACGATCGTTAACAATTGGGGCTGTCTTGATTTAATCGATCGCCCCATCGGGCGTTGAACACCCTTCGGTATCTGCAAGCGTTTTTGGATGTTGGCGGGGAGTTTCCGAAATTCCTTAGCAGCAGACGGGAATGCTAGCCATAGGATTCGCCAGAAGACAGGACGCTCTGCAACGAGCAGGACGATCGCCTCTTCACTCCACCATAAGTCTATGATGAAACAGTGTCTATTAATGACTTAATTTTGATCTCAGGACGATTAGCGGATAGATCATGAATTGCTTGTAAGTTCAACCAAAACTCAGGTGTTGTTTCAAATGCTTGAGACAGTAACCAAGCTATTTTAGGAGAAATGTTTTGTTCTCCATCTATAATTTCATCAACGCTCTGAACAGGAATTCTGATGTGAAGTGCCAAATCCTTTGAGCTTAAATCTAAGGGTTCAAGAAATTCTTTAAGTAAAATAAGACCCGGATGAGTTGCTATTCTGTTACTAGGAATCATAAAAAGACCATCTCCTATGTTAGTGATAATCAGTAATTTTTACATCGTGTGCGTTTCCATCAATCCAACGAAAAACGATACGCCACTGAGAATTAATACGAATGCTATAGAAACCAGATAAATTTCCCTTAAGGGCTTCCAACTTATTTCCTGGAGGAGAGCGAAGATCCTTGAGTTCTTTAGCGGCATTGAGAACGTCAAGTTTGTAGAGAGAAGGTTCCTTAATTTGGGTAGGTAAACTTCAAGAATAACGGCTAGAAATTCCATGGAATAAGTCTGAAGTTGCACGATCGCTAAAAGAAACTATCATTTATCAATGTCCAATCGAATATAGTGGTATTGCTTGGTTAACGATCGTACTTTGTGCTGGAATTCTGATGTAATTTAAATGTTCGTCAACAATATCATTCGCCCAAAGACTAGACAAGGGCAGGGTATTCACTACATTATATTATATTATATTATATCGCTCCCTCAGTGCCGATATAGATAAACATTTAGATCCTCGAAGCCAGGATTGAGCGCCCAAATTGCCGCACTTTCCGTTCAATCCAGTCAATACAACAAATTATGTCTCCTCTGGCGAGCCGAATCCTTCGTTGAGATTCCGGGTTTCTTATCGAGTCAAGTCTAGAGGGGTTGAATGAAACTCCAGAAACCGGGAATCTGGTGGATACTGAGCAAGATCCCCTTGTGTATCAGTCCTATCTAGTAAAATGAGTCCTATCATGGCAGTACAGCGATCGAGGACTCTTATAGTATGCAAATTCGGGAAAAATATTTAACTGATTCTGAGGGGAACCGTCTGGGGGTGTTCTTGGATATGCAGGAGTTTCAGCACTTGCTAGAAGCATTGGAAGAACTGGACGCGATTAAGGCATACGATGCTGCGAAACAGTCGGAGGATGAGGTGGTTTCCTTTGAGCAGGCAATTGCAGAAATTGAGACTCAGTAGACATGACTTATCAGATCAACATTCTACGTCGTGCTCAGAAGCAATTGGGCAGTTTACAAAAGAACATCTATGAAAGAAGCAAAAGGGCCATTCTTCAACTTGCTGATGAACCGAGACCACAAGGTTGCTTCGAGCGATCGTTCTGGTGATGTTGGATTGTGGATCTCAAAAACACTGAAGGCCGAACCAAGATGACACGTCAACCCAGAGATATACAACCAGGCTACTGCTATCACATTACCGTAAGGTGCAACAACCGGGAGTTTAAGCTTACTCGTTTTGACTGTCGGGAAGTGTTGCTCTATACCCTGAAGCAATGCCAAGAAAAATACAACTTTAAGGTCTATGCCCTGTGCATCATGAGTAACCACATCCATTATTTGCTGGCACCCGAACATCCAGCGGATCTTCCCAAGATTATGCACTGGCTGAACTGGTACACTGCCATGTGTTTTAACCGAATGCAGAATCGAACGGGGCATTTTTGGGAGAAGCGGTATCACAGCACGGGTTTCTCCATCAACGATAAACAGCGGGCGTTGAATACCCTTCGCTATATCCACGCTAATCCGAAGGCAGCGGGAATGCAGCAGGGCTTTTTTTATGATTTCAGCAACTATGGGAGCTATGAACGGCTAACCAATGATGGGATTACGGAATGGCATCCTGCTTTTTTAGCCTTAGCTGCAACCTTAGAACTGTGTGCAGCAGTTTATAGACGGTTTTGTGAGAAATACCAACCCAAGCCCAAACCGGAAACGAAAAACCATTGGGGTAGCAAGCTTTTGGAGCGATTTCTGGGAACTCGGCAACTGAAGAAAAAGCAGAAACCCAGTCCAGGGCAGTTGAAACTGTGGGACGAGTGGGAGGTTCCCTCAGAAATTCATGAGGTTGCGGCAGAATTTATCCGCGCTAATTGTTTTGATCCGGCCTATTTCGATCGGCATTTGGATCCTCGAATCCAGGATTGAGCGCCTCCGTTCCCTTGGATCTCGCTGGTGCCAGGTAACGGATCTCTAGAACCTACTGTTGTCGTGCGAAAAAGACGCTTAAAAAATCTTTAGAAAAATCTGAAACGCTTATGGGCTACAATTCACAAGTCTTGATGCGAGAGAAGAGATTACACAACACCAAACCCCAACCACAACCACCAACCCATCCCACCCCCGGGAGGTGGGGAGGTGTCCTGGTATGTATATACTGTTCCAGGTAAGGTCACTGTAGCTTTGCCATTGGTTGTTCACACGCCATCCCACCGCTGTGCCAAATTTTTCCCAGATTTCATCCCCTGGATATTTGCCGTCTAGCTTAGCACCACAGCGGACATAAATCTCTTTCTGGACACTAAAGCCATAGCGATCGTTGCTGTATTTTCGCCATAAACGATCGATCGTCAGCAACTCTTCACAGGGAAAATTTAGCAATTCTTCCCGTTCAAACCATTGCCCTTTCTCTTTACCCACGGTGGTAATCATCAGGCGATAGGTTTCTTGATCTGCTTTTTTCCACTCTCCATTTTTCAGAAAAGTTTCTAAATCTTGAAACCGAAAAATTTGCAATTGCTCGGCTAACTGAGCTAATTCTTGCTCAATTTTGGGATCTAATTTGCGGCTAGATTCTTGCCAGATGGTGTATGCCAACTCGACAGCGGTTTTATCCTGAATATCGCACAGCTTACGAATCAGTCCTGCGGGGTTTCGCATCTGGGTGCCATAGAGCAAAATGGGTTCTTTCCATGCGGCTTTGTCGTAGCTTTGCAGCATTACTTGTTCCTGTTTAGTGCGCTTCACCTCCAGGGCTGCCAGGTAGTTCTGGAAACTGATGTGGGCAAATTCGTACTCCTGGGCTTCCCGCTCCACCAGTAGCTCACTCACTTCCACGATCTTCTGCAAAAAGTCTGTGGGTTTCACTGCCACCCCTGGGGTTACATCTAGATCTGTTTCGGTGTCACCGCCGGTTGAACCATCGTTTTCTAACCGCTGCAACATCTGTCCCAGCAGTTTCAGGAGGGGCTTTTCTGGTACGGTGCGTAACTCTTTTTTTACCATGACTAACGCTACGCCCTGCAATACTTCCTGGCTTTCTTCCCAGGGCAGGGGCATTTCCACTCGCTTGGCTAAAGGTCGCGCTCCCAACTGCAATTTGCAAATTTCTTGGTACAGTTCCCCCCGGCGCTGGGGCAGTTCCTGACCGGGGTAAAAGCGGTGAAAGGTGCCGATCAGGTTCAGCAGTAGGGGGTTTTTGGCTAAGTCCTGCAATTCTGGCCGCTGGTCTAACTGCTCTAAAAGCGCCTGGGTGTTTTTCTGGGCTTCTTGCTCCACTTCTGCGCCTTTGCGTCCGCCCCGTGCATAGCTCTCCTGGCAGAAGTACCACTGTCGCAAAAAGCGTTCCTGTTGATCCCGGTTAAAGGGTTTCACGAACAGGCTCATGGTGGGCGAGGTGCCGGTAAATTCGTCGGTGTAAACTTCGTTGTAGGCGTTGGGGCGACTGGTGAGGATAAACACCGCTTCGGGGTAGGCGGCCATCTGTTGCCCCACCCACTGGGCTAAAGCTGGGCGATTTACGGCTGTCACTTCATCGAGTCCGTCTAGCATCACGAGGGCGCATCGTCGGGAGTTTCGTAGGGTTTGCTCTGTCCATCCGTCGGGAATTGGGGTCTGCGTTGCGGTGGGCAGGCTGGGGATGTGGCGATCGGTCAAGAATTGAGCCAGGGTCAAGTTTTTCAGGTCGTCCATGCCTCCTGGTAGGCGCTGCAAATCCCGCAGGTAAATTAAAAAGGGCACCATAGCGGGGGCGTTGTAGGTTTTCTGTCCCTGGTTGCCATAAACAAAGGTGAGGTGCCGCAGCAGGGTGGTTTTGCCATAGCCGCCCCAGGCTTTGATGGCCATGTTGCGGTAGGCGGGCATTTCCTCGACCTGCTTCAGTAAGTCCCATATACTCAGCCCTTCCCGCGCCATCAGTTGTTCCATTTGCTCCTTCTGATCCGGTTGTATTTTGAAGCCCCGGAACACGGGCCAGAGTTGCCCTTTTTGACCCCGCACGGCCACATCGCTCAGTTCCAGAGGCACAAAAACTTCCGAAAGCATGGGCACAAAGGTGGAGGCGCTGCCCCCTTCCACCCGGTAATCCCGACAAACGGCGGCTTGGGCGGCAAGATAGGCGGTATCAAATGCTTTGAACTCGTCACGCCGCAGGGTTTCCTGAATGCTGGTCAAAAATTGCTCTACAGCAGCTACAGCATTGTCGGCTCCTGCTTTTCCTTTTTCCCGTAGAACTTCATCCAACCGTTCTAAAAAGCCCTCGGAATAGGCGACCCAGGCGGTACTGAGGGCTACGCCAGGGAAGGTAAGGAGGGCTTGTACCCAATCCTGAGCCAGCACAGCATTTCCCATCAGGGCTACGCTGCCACCCAAGGGCATCCAGCGGATTAAAGCCTGTCGCCATTTCATGGTTGATCTCCTTGGGGCAGTTTACTTTAATAGACTACCCTAGCTCCCCACCTTCTAAACTTCTCAGACGATCAACAACATCTTCCCTATCTTCCAAATTTGTCTCTAAAGCCATTCTATAAATTTTCTCTGCTCTTTCAGCATCATTTAGACGATACTCATCTCCCCATCCAATATATCCCCAAGCATTATCTGGATAATCTCTAATTAATGATTGAAAGGCTTGATCCCCTTCCTCAATCTTGCCAAGCTTAAAGTAGGATTCAGCTTCGGCTCTTCGCATATTATGAACGATTAGCTCATCAGACTCAGGGAAAAAACGGCAAAACTCTTGACAATATATGATCCTTTTCTCAAAAAAATGAGCTTCTTCGAGACCAGCATTATGCAACTCCATTTCAAGATCTTGACACCAATTAAAAAGAGATTGAGTCCCATTGAAAATTCGATCGGTATTCCCAATGGATTTTATATCTTCTGAAAACCTTTCTTTAAGTTTTTCCCATACTTCCAGCCAAAGAAGACAGGCCTTGGTGCTAACATTGTTTTGACCTTTCTTTTCTAGTAAATCATAACCATTCTGCATCATATTATCTAACTTTTCAGAATGGGTGATATGGGGAGCTAACCTATCCCAAAGAACAACAACAGCCATCCATATAAAATCCTCGTCAAAACCTTGTGCTGTAATTAAATAAACTTGTCTCCAATGCTCAGCTAAATCCTCACCTGAGTAGAACTTTTCTACATCCGCTAGAAATTGTCTCTGGTCAAAGGGAACACCAAAATCTTTCAATTTTGAAATAATTTGTTCCGTTGTGAACAATTCAATTTCTTCAAAATTCCAGTGAATTTTTCTTTGTTTTGATTTCCGACCAAATTTTCTTACCATATTTTTCAAAAAAGTAAAGTTATATTGTAGGGCTTTCCACTGAAAGTGAAAAAATTGAACGGAAGACTGCTACCCAAGGGTATCCAGCGGATTAGAGCCTGTCGCCATTTCATAAATTTTCTCCCTGGGGCAGTCGATCGCCTCATTTCTATATTATTGTACGTTAGGCAATGTCAGATGTCAGACGGTACGATCAGGAGATTTCTAAGTAGGCCAGGCTAAATAAGGGGATCTATCAATGACGGCAGAATAGGGCTTTCAGCCGATTTAAAGCGCCCATTACTTTGTCTGATCTACTTATGAGAGTGGTTATGATTTCTGAAGAACAGGATTCTTTACTGAACCTCTTGAAAAGCATCACAGAGGATAGCGCTGTTTTACAAACAACCGATGGACAACAGTTTCTGTTATCTCCATTATCGAAGCGATCGATCAGGGCACAGTTACCCTATTACCTGCCAGTCAAGTATTACAACACATCAAGAATCGGTAATGTTGTTTGAATTTCATTTGCAACGCAAACCAAACTATTGGATCGATAGAAATTAAAAGCTTTATATTTCATTTACTATCTTCATTGCATAACGCCCCCACTACAAATTAATACAAACTAATAAATGAAAAACGATCGCCTTCCATCAAAAGACGATCGTTTTTCGGGTAGTAATGAACAGAACTGGCTTAGCTGTTGGTTGTTTCTTCTTCCAACATTCCGTACTTCCGCAGGAACCGCTCCACACGACCTTCCGTGTCAATAATTTTCTGGGTTCCAGTATAAAAGGGATGGTTACCCGACCACACATCCACATGAATTTCCGGCTCTGTGGAGCCGACAGTCATTACCACTTCCCCGTTACAGTAAACCTTGGCCTCAGGGTACCACTGGGGATGAATTCCAGGCTTTGCCATAATAAAACCTCAACAATGCTCAATGATTAAAAAAGTTACAGCCCCCTAGGGGCAGGACTTTGGATTTTAAGATCGGTCTTAGAGACTCTCGAACCTCAAAACTCAAAACTCAAAACTCAAAACTCAAAACTAAATTAACGCTTGGAGTATTGAGGAGCTTTCCGGGCTTTGCGTAAACCGTACTTTCTCCGCTCTTTGGCCCGGGCATCCCGTGTTAAAAACCCTTCGATTTTCAAAGGCTTGCGGTTATCGGGATCCAGTTCACACAGGGCGCGGGCGGCCCCTTGACGAATTGCATCCGCTTGGCCGGTTAGGCCTCCCCCATGGACGTTTACCAGAATATCGTATTCCCCTTCTAGACCCAGGGTTTCTAGGGGCGCTTTCACGGAATTCAGATAAAGGGGGTTAAATTGCAGGTACTCTTCGCCCTTACGACCGTTAATTAACAGTTGGCCAGTGCCCGGCAACAGGCGCACGCGGGCCACGGAGGTCTTACGGCGGCCCGTTCCCCAATACACAGCACGGGTAGATTGATCAGTTGCTTGCATGATGGTTTATCTCCTTAAACGGTCTTCTGGATCGTGAGGGTTTGAGGCTGTTGAGCTTGGTGGGGATGGGTTGCCCCGGTGTAAACTTTAAGCTTGGTAAACAGCTTGCGGCCTAAGGAATTTTTGGGCAGCATTCCCCGCACGGCGGTTTCAATAATGCGCTCTGGGATGCGGGCTTGGAGTTGCCTAAAGGTTTCCACTTTCATCCCACCGGGACGACCGGAATGGCGGCGATACAATTTTTGATCCGCTTTCCGTCCGGTTACCATCACTTTTTCCGCGTTGACCACAATTACGAAGTCACCCGTATCTAAGTGGGGGGTAAAGGTGGGCTTATGCTTGCCTCTGAGGATGCGAGCAATTTCCGTCGCTAGGCGACCCAGGGGGAGATCGGCCGCATCCACAACGTACCAATCTTGCTCGATCGTATCCACGGGGGGAAGATAGGTTTTATTCATGGCAGTTCATTTAGTTCGTTTAATTGCAAGAAAAGGAAAAGAGGGGGTGAGCGTCTGACCAGACCTCTGGGGGAAAGGGAAATTCTGGATAACCAACCCGGAGCAGACATAAACCCGCTGCTGGGGCGGAATGCTTCACTTCCGATCGACGACGGTTCTGCCAAATATCGGCAAAGCTGTCTAGACTTCTACTGCCTTCACCCACCTGCACCAGCAGACCCACCAGAAACCGCATCATGCCGTACAGAAATCCACTGGCCTGCACTTCGATTTCAATAAAATGGGACGATCGCTGTTGGCAGAGGACTTCCTGCACCTCTAGCCAGGCATGGGGACGGCTGGATCCGGCCCGCTGAAAGGCTTCTAGGTTATGAAACCCTTTTAAAGGCTCTAGGGCTGCCCGCATCGCATCCACCGCTAGGGACGATCGATAGTAATGCCAGACATAGGGCTTCAGAAACAGGTTCGGCAACGGACTGGTATAGAGCGTATACCGATAGCGCCGCCAACTGGCGGAGTATTGGGCGTGCCACGGACTCTGTACCGCAGCGGATCCTCTGATTAGAATATCCCCAGGGAGTCGGGCATTTAAAACGCTGGCCCAGCGATGGGGGGGAATGGGACTCTTGGCCTCGAAGTGGGCCACTTGGGCGGCAGCGTGAACTCCCGCATCCGTTCGCCCAGCCCCATAAATACAGACCGGATGATCCACGATCGTGGCGATCGTATCCTCCAAGGTTGCCTGTACAGAGCGCTGCTTGGGCTGGCGTTGCCAACCGTGAAACCCCTGGCCCAGGTATTGCAAAACTAAGGCAATCCGCTGGAATTCCATGCAGTCCCAGGTTAGGTCAACTCCAGAATCGCCATCTCCGCATTGTCACCCCGGCGGGGAACGGTGCGAAGAATCCGGGTGTAGCCCCCTTGACGATTCCCATAGCGCTCTGGCGCACTGGCAAAAACCTTGTGAACCAGATCCTTGTCGTAGAGATAGCCCAAAGCCTTCCGACGAGCAGCTAAACTGCCATCTTTAGCTAAGGTAATAATCCGATCGGCTTCCGATCGCACAGCCCTAGCCCGTGCTTTGGTGGTGGTAATTTGCCCGTGGGTCAGGAGTTGGGTGGTTAAAGCTCGAAGGAGAGCTTTGCGCTGATCCGCAGGGCGACCCAGTTGGTGAACTCGACAGCGATGACGCATGGCTAAAACAGTAAAACGTAAGAACAGTTAAGTGGTTAGTTTTGAGTTTTGAGTTTTGAGTTTTGAGTTTAAGGATGTTGACCATCCAAAAGTACAGCCTCAAGGCTCAGACCCTAACTTCCCGGAGCCGGTCGGCTTTCTTGGAGGGTAATCCCTAGGCGCAAGCGTAGCGCTTCGATGACTTCCTCTGCGGATTTTTGCCCAAAGTTTTTAATCTCTAGCAGTTCCTCTTGGGTATACTCCAAAAGATCTGCGACGGAGTTGATTTGAGCCCGTTTCAGGCAGTTATAAGCGCGGACAGATAACTGCAATTCTTCAATGGGAATCTGACTTTCAGGGCCTTCGGGAGCTTCTTCCACCCCAGGAGGCTCGAAGGTAATATCTTGAAGGGGTTCAAAGAGCCCCACCAGGATATGAGCCGCTTTACTGAGGGCTTCTTGGGGGGTTAAACTCCCGTTTGTCCACACATCCAGCACCAGCCGATCCCGGAGTAAGGATTCACCAATCCGCACATCTTCCACGGTGTAATTGACCTTTCGCACCGGCATAAAAACCGAGTCAATTTGCAAAAAGTCTAGGGAAAGGGGCTCATCGCGGTTACGGTTGAAGGCTTTGTAGCCAACCCCTTGCTCAATTTTCAGTTCCATTTCCAGGGTGGCCCCGTCGGACAGGGTGGCAATATACTGCCCCCCATTGACCACTTCCACTTCCGAATGCAACTCAATATTGGCGGCGGTAACGGTGGCAGGGCCGTGAACCAACAGGCGGCCAATTTGGAGTTGGCTACTGTTACAGCGCAACACGACCAGTTTAAGATTTAGGAGAATATCGAGGACATCTTCCCGAACCCCAGGAATGGTGGCAAATTCATGGTTTGCACCGCTAATTCGCACCGCTGTGATGGCCGTACCGCCTAAATTTGAGAGCAAAACCCG
>DALYGI010000107.1:7087-11197 GCA_031971595.1 Prochlorotrichaceae cyanobacterium CTOTU29312 | reverse complement strand
TTTGGTCAACTATCGCAACCATCACGGCAACACCCAAGCCCAGGGTTGGCGGATGGCCATTACCCCTGTGGCTCACGGTTTACAGGTTCATCCTTTTCCCGAAGCAACCCCGTTCTATCTTCTGAGTCCTACCCTGTCCCTAGAGCCTTGTCACCATTGGCAACAGGGCTATGATCTGCCCATTGAGCGCTATCGGGGACTGTCCTCCACGGAAGATCATCTGCAAGCGGCCACCGCAAGGGTCACCCTCTGGCCCCAACAACCCGTTGCCCTGGTGTTTTCTACCTTGGCTAGTCCCAACCTGAATCATAGCCAGACCCTAGACGATCGTTATGCCTATGGCGAAGGGTTAATTCGGCGGGTGTTTGCGGGATCGGTTTCCTCGCAGGATTCTAGGGAGCAGCAACCTTTCTTTACTCAATCTTCCTTTAATCAAGCGTCGTTTAAGCAACTTCTGCTGGCGGCGGATCAGTTCATTGTTGATCGCTCCACGGTGAATCCTTTGACCCAGGAGCGGGAACCCGGAAAAACGATCGTTGCGGGTTATCCCTGGTTTGGGGATTGGGGACGAGATACCATGATCAGTCTGCCCGGTTTAACCTTGGTGACCCAGCGCCCCCATATTGCCCGCCCGATTTTACAAACCTTTGGGCGCTATTTAAGCCAAGGGATGCTGCCCAATGTGTTTCCAGAGCGCGATCCCTCTTCTCAAGATAATCCTCAGGACAATCCTCAATACAATACGGTAGATGCCACCCTCTGGTACTTCAATGCCATCGCCCATTACAGCTTTGCCACCCAAGATTGGACGTTGCTCGAAGAACTCTTTCCAGCCCTAGAAACGATCGTGGCCTGGCATCAGCGGGGGACTCGCTACCACATCCACTGGGATCCTCAAGATGGGTTAATGTATGCGGGGGAACCGGGGGTACAACTGACCTGGATGGATGCCAAGGTGGGGGATTGGGTGGTCACTCCCCGCCAGGGTAAGCCGGTGGAAATTAATGCCCTCTGGTACAACGCTTTGGTTTTAATGCAGGTCTTTGCCGAATATTTAGGCCGATCGTCCCAGGGATATGCAGATCTGGCAGCACTGACACAACAAGGTTTTCAGAAATTCTGGCGATCGGATCTGGGCTACTGTTTGGATGTGCTGGACAGTCCCTTCGCCCCCCAGGGGCAAGATACCGCCCTTCGCCCCAATCAGCTTTTAGGCATTACGCTCCCCCCCCAGCAGTTTGGTCTGAATGCTCCCCACCTGTTGGAGCCACACCAAGCCAAGTCCATGCTCCAGATCTGTGGCCGATGGTTACTCACCTCCCACGGACTGCGATCGTTATCCCCCCAAGATCCCCAGTACCAAGGCCACTACGGCGGATCGGTGGTGGAGCGCGATGGAGCCTATCATCAGGGAACGGTGTGGGGCTGGTGGATTGGTACTTTTGCAGAAGCTCATTTTCAGATCTATGGCGATCGGGCCGGGGCCCTCAGTCTTTTAGCCCCCCTGGCGGATCAACTGCGATCCCAATGTGTGGGCACCTTAGGGGAAATTTTTGACGGAGATCCTCCCTTTGCCCCCAGGGGCGCTTTTGCCCAAGCCTGGACAGTGGCGGAGGTCTTGCGGGCCTGGGCCAGCATTGCTACCTAACCCCTAGGCATATCATCCATACCTTATGTCTTTTCTTTGTGTCTTTGTGCCTTTGTGGTTAAATTCCGAGATAGCACTGCCTTAGCCTTGAGGCTCCACACTGGCCGGGGTTTCGTCAGGGGTTGGGGAAGGAGTCAGAGCCGGAACGATCGTCACGGTGGGTTGGGGCAGGGGTGTAGGTGTGGCGGTCGGAACTGGAGTTGGGACAGGGGTTGGAGGCGGTGAGGCTGGGCGAGTAGGTGTGGCGGGAGCGCTTACTGCGAGGGTCAGCCCAAAAACAGAGGAACTGTTACTGCTAATTTCCAAAGCATAGGCCCCACTGGTGGGCACATTAAAGGTAAACCCCCGTACCTGATCGGCGGCGGACACTGGGCCACCGCGAGGGGTAAATAGGGTCATCTGTCCCTGACCCGCAATCAGTTGGGCTTCTAGGATGTCTCCCGTTTTGAGGTTCACCCAATAGCGTTGAATGGTGGTGGGACTAATATCTCCGGTGAGGGTAGTGGCGGGACTATCGGGAGAGAGGTTCACGTTTTGCTCTCGATATTCAGGGGTGTTGTCGGCAGCGGCGGAAGAGTCGGGATCATCCAACACTAATTCCAGGCTATACCCTCCCTGGCGCAGGCCTTCTACGGTTTTTAAAATGATGCTGTAGGTGCCATCCTCTGGCAGCACCCCTTTCCACTGAGAAACCCGATCGGTGCGTTCGCTGATGGGCTGTTGGTTGGGGGTGGTAATGGTCATTAAGACCCCTTCCCCGGCAATAAAGGCAGAGAGACTTTGACCCTTTTTACCCGTAAAACTGTAGGTTTGGGTTTCATACTGGGTTAAACGACGCTCAAAACGCTGGGGTTGGTTGGGCAGTAGTTCAATGGGTTGTTGGTAGGAAACGGGCTGTGAAGGCGTAACAGCAGGGGTGGGGGTAGCAGTGGGAAAGGTGGCGAAGGGAGTGCCGCCGGTTTCCACAATTAACGGGGCCGGAGTGGGGGTCGGCTCGATCGTTGGTTCCTGGATCAAAACCATCCGCACGATCGCCCAGGAGGCAATACCCGTGAGGGCCACCACACTAATGCCCGCCGCGATCACCGCCACCGGATCATCTAAAAAGGAGGAGGACTGACTAGAGACGGCTTCCGGGTCTGAGCGGAGGGGTTCCTGCCGCCGCCGAACCTGGGTCGGGGAGAGGGGATCGGTGGTCTCTAGGCTCTGGGGAGCAGGGCGATCGTTGGCGATATTAGGCGGAAAGATATTAGGCGGGGAGATCTGGGGGGAAATATTGGGCAAATTTCCGAAATCCCCCCCTGGCAAAACCGTAGAGGCTAGATCAGGTTCTGGTGGGGTTTCACCCAGGGCGATCAGCACGTCCCGCGCCGATTGGTACCGATCGCTAGGACGAGGTTCCATCATCCGATCGATCACACTGAGGAGGAGGGGATCGGTGGCCGTGGCGTAGCGTTTCCAAATCCACTGGCCCGGCTTATCCTTCAAGTCATTGGGTTGTTTTCCCGTTAATAAAACCGCTGCGGTAACTCCCAGGGAATATAAATCACTGCTAGGGTAAGCCTGCCCCATTTGCACCTGCTCCGTGGGGGCATAGCCCACCTTACCCACGGTGGTACGCTGGCCCGGAGGGGTAGGCTTAAAATTGGTCATGATCGCCTTCACCACCCCAAAATCAATCAGTACCGGCATCTGATCCCGATCGCGGAGAATAATATTGTCCGGGGAAATATCCCGGTGAATAATCCCCCGATCGTGGATGTGGAGCAGCACCGGCAGCAATTGTCGCAGGAAATCCAGCACTTCAACGCTAGAAAAGGAAGAGTCCATGCTGGTGCGCTGGCTCAGCAGTTCGCTATAGGTTTGTCCCGCCACATAATCTTGGATTAAAAAAAAACGATCGTTCTCTTCAAAAACCGCCCGAAACTGGGGAACCTGGGGATGTTGAATTTGGTAGAGGATACTCGCTTCCCGCTCAAACAACTCCTTCGACTTTTCCAGGGCATAGGCTCCTGTTTTGGGAGACACATATTCCTTAATGGCACACAACTCATCAAAACGTCCCCGATCTTCCGCCAAATAGGTACGCCCAAAACCGCCCTGGCCCAGGATTCGCAGAATATGATACCGATTTTGTAAAACGGTTCCCGATGAAATGGCCGGTTGCATGGGTTAGGCTCCTGAACTACGTTTGTTGAAGCTTAGTGGGATGTTAACGCTTGGCGGCATCACGTCTATCTATCTATGTTAGAGGGGCCACTGTCAAGCGGGGTATTATACCGGTAGGTTAGACCCACCCCCCAACCCCCTCCCAAGAGGGGGAGTTTTGTTCTGGTTCCTCTCCTGGGCTAGGTAGAGTCTGTTCCGGTTCCCCTCCTCGGAGGGGCTAGGGGTGGGTTGGCTGTTGCCTTGCTAATCTAAGCCCTTGCTAATATGGGCACTTGTAGACTATAGGAACTTAG
>DALYGI010000107.1:0-6987 GCA_031971595.1 Prochlorotrichaceae cyanobacterium CTOTU29312 | reverse complement strand
CCTTGCTAATCTAAGCCCTTGCTAATATGGGCACTTGTAGACTATAGGAACTTAGGAACTATCCTCAGAATTGACCTTTCCGCGTAAGATCAGTGGGGGAAGGATACCTCTGTGTATGCTTGTGTGTTCTTCTATCTCCTGCGCTGAATACACCTGAGCCGATAGGTCTTACCCTTAATCATTCTGATAATCATTCTGAATTTTGATCCTTATTCCCTGGCCTCTCCATGCTGACTCTGTTGCAACACTGGAAGTTAATTATTCAACGCTGGTGGTCTGAGTTTACCTTACAGACCAAGTTAATGGCAGCGGCAACCCTCGTGGTTTCCCTGATTATGAGTGGACTAACCTTTTGGGCTGTGAATAGTATTCAACAGGATGCCCGGTTTAATGATACTCGTTTTGGGCGAGATTTAGGTCTACTTTTAGAAGCGAATGTTGCACCCTTGTTAGCCGAGGGAAAGACTCAGGATGTTTCTGAATTTTCCGATCGTTTTTATCGCAGTACTTCGAGTATTCGGTATATGCTCTATGCCAATCCCGAAGGTCGAATCTTTTTGACTATTCCCTTTTCAGATTTTGAGGAAGAAACGGATCTCACCATCGATCGTCGCATTCAATTACCTGAAGGCTATATTCAAAATCCCGATCTGCCTCTTGTCCGGCAACACCAAACCCCCGATGGGGAAGTTACGGATGTGTTTGTGCCTTTGATTCACAGAGGGGTTCATTTAGGGGTTTTAGCGATCGGCATTAATCGGAGTCCTATCGCAGTGACCTCTTCTAATTTAACGCGAGATGTAACGATCGCTGTGTTTATTTCCATTTGGGTGATGGTCATTTTAGGGGCTGTCTTTAATGCGTTAACGATTACCCGACCGATCAAGGAATTACTCTTGGGGGTCAAAAATATTGCCAGTGGCAACTTCAAACAGCGGGTCAGTTTACCCTTTGGTGGGGAATTGGGAGAACTAATCTATAGTTTTAATGAAATGGCAGAGCGATTAGAGCGCTATGAAGCTCAAAATATTGAAGAATTAACCGCCGAGAAAGCAAAACTAGAAACCCTCGTCTCCACGATCGCAGATGGTGCGATTTTATTAGACAATCAGATGAGAATTATCCTGGCAAATTCCACCGCACGACGTATTTTTAGTTGGGAAGATGTGGAAATTATCGGTCATAGTATTCTCAACTGCTTACCCCTAACGGTTTGTAATGAACTCAGCAGCCCTTTAGCCAGCATAGTCGAAGAGGAAAACCACCGGGAAGAAAAACTGGACAAGGAAAGGCTCATCCAATCAGCAGGAAATGGATCTGGTCATGAGCCAGGGAATCATTTAGAAAATGTAGGAAATGTAGGAAATTCAGCCGGTAATAGTGTAGGGCATTCAGCCGGTAATAACGGAGTAAATTTAGGAAATACAGCAGGGAATACAGCAGGGAATAGCACAGGCAACAGCACAGGAAATTCATCTACCCTGACCCTAGAGGCTAAACCTCAACAGGAAGTGGATTTCTCCCGTTTGCCCCTAGAGGGGAGCGAGTTTCGGGTGACTTTGATGGAGCCCACCAAGCGAACTATTCGGATTATGTTAACTACGGTTTTTGATCAATATCGGGAACACGTTAAAGGGGTGGCTATTACCATCCAAGATATTACCCGTGAGGCGGAACTGAATGAGGCGAAGGGGCAATTTATTAGTAATGTTTCCCATGAGTTACGCACCCCCTTATTTAATATAAAATCCTTTATTGAAACCCTCCACGAATTTGGGGACGAACTCAATGCAGAAGAACGACGGGAATTTCTCTTAACTGCCAATAATGAAACTGATCGTTTAACCCGCTTAGTCAATGATGTTTTAGATTTATCCCGTCTAGAATCCCATCATACCTATCCCCTCAAATCCGTAGATATTTGCCAAGCGATCGAGCAGACCTTGAGAACCTATCAACTCAATGCACGGGATAAGGGCATCGATCTCTGCCATGATTTTGCCCCCGATTTACCCAATGTTTTAGGCAATTACGATCTCCTTCTTCAGGTCTTTGCTAACCTCGTGGGTAATGCCCTCAAGTTTACCCAGGCTGGCGGTAAGGTGATGATTCGAGCCGGTCTTCTTGCCCTAGCACATTCCCCCCGTTCCCCTAAGGTACGCATTGAAGTATCCGACACCGGCATTGGCATCGATCCCCAGGATCAAGAAGCCATATTCGATCGTTTTTTCCGCGTTGAAAATCGAGTGCATACCCTAGAAGGCACAGGCTTAGGATTAGCGATCGTCCGTAACATTATGGATAAACACCACAGCAAGGTTAATTTAGTGAGTGAAGTGGGGGTAGGCACCACCTTCTGGATTGACCTAGAAGTATGGGAAGCGCCCAACCTTGTCCCAGTGACTAAATAATCTTCAGTTACGCAATACTTTCAGGTGTGGTATAGTATCGACCAAATGAAGGGGAGTAGCTTGGGCAGTTGCCCGTTACCTGAATCAACATACTGGCGATGAACCTGGTTCAGATAGCAAGTTACGAAGATTAATCCCTAGTCACTCGGATTAGTCACTTAATAATTTGTCAGCGAGACCTTCACTAAGTCCACGGAAAGAGTGGGCTTGGTGGGGTCTTTTTAGAATCCGTCATGCCTGCTCAATCCATTTCTATACAAGGGTAGAGCATGACTTTTTTATCAGGATTCACCTCTGGTTTATTACTAATTACGCTGTCGGAGTTAGGGGATAAAACCTTCTTTATTGCCGCTATTTTAGCGATGCGCCATCCCCGTCGCTATGTGTTTATTGGGGTCACCCTCGCCTTAATCGCCATGACCATCCTCTCCGTTGGGATTGGCCAGATGACCGCCCTCTTCCCGGAGCATTATGTCAAAGCCTTGGCGGTGGCCTTGTTTATCGGCTTTGGGTTCAAACTCCTCTATGATGCCAGCCGGATGTCCGGTCAAGAAACCCTAGAGGAGGAACAGGCGGAAGCGATGGAAGCGGTGGAAGCCCAGGAAAAAGATCGGGCCACTTGGTCTTTTCGATTGGTCATTGTGCAGGCCTTTAGCCTCATCTTTATTGCTGAATGGGGCGATCGTACCCAAATTGCCACCATCACCCTTGCCTCCGCCCATGATGCCTGGGGGGTGCTCTGCGGCGCAATTTTAGGCCATACCCTTTGTGCTGCGATTGCCGTGGCCTGCGGCAAACTGATCGCTGGACGCATTTCTGAGCGGCTCATCACAGCTTTGGGCGGTGCCTTATTTGTCCTCTTTGGTGTCTTGGCGGCCCTGGAAATGGCCTAAACCACCTCCGCCGGGGGTCAAAATCAGCAACCGATCGCCAGGCTCTACCTCCACTTGGGCGCAACTGTCTAGCAACAGCCGATGCTTAGGCTCCCAACCGCCAGTGGCGCGAATCAACCAGTTTTCCCCCACTTGACCACAGCCCCCACCGGCTAAGCCAAAGGGCGCAACCCGTCGGCGGTTGGACAGAATAGATACGGTTAAGGGCGCGAGAAACTGAAGTTGCCGAATCACGCCGTTACCGCCCGGAAATTGACCTGCGCCGCCACTGTGGGGACGGATGGCAAAACGATCGACTCGGACAGGAAACCGGGACTCCAACACCTCTGGATCGGTGATGCGGGAGTTGGTCATGTGGGTTTGCACCGCGTCCGTACCGGCAAAGGTTGTCCCTGCGCCACTGCCGCCACAGATGGTTTCGTAATACTGGGCTTGGGCATTGCCAAAGGTGAGGTTGTTCATGGTGCCCTGACTGGCGGCTAGGCAACCTAAAGCCCCATAGAGGGTATCGGCGATCGTTTGGGAGGTTTCGACGTTTCCGGCCACCACGGCGGCGGGATACTGGGGATTGAGCAAACAACCGGGGGGAATGATTAGCTGTAGAGGTTTGAGGCAGCCCGCATTGAGGGGAATGCTCTCCTGGACGAGGGTGCGGAACACATACAGCACCACCGCCTGCACCACCGCAACGGGGGTATTAAAATTGTGGTGACCCTGGGGAGAAGTGCCGCTAAAGTCGATCGTGGCGGTTTGGGCATGGGCATCGACGGTAATACGGACACAAATCTGGATACCATTGTCCATCTCCGTGGTAAATTCCCCCGATCGAAGGGTGCCGATCGCTTGGCGTACTGCCTGCTCCGCATTGTCTTGAACGTGCTGCATATAAGCCTCCACCGTTTCCCGATCGTATTCCTCAATCATCTGGGTGAGGGCCTGGATCCCCCGCACATTGGCGGCAATTTGAGCCTGAAAGTCCGCTAAATTCTGGGCTGGGTTGCGGGCAGGATAGGGGGAATTTAAAAGATGGGCTTGAATGGCTTCCCCTTGAAACACGCCCCCATCTACCAATAACTGATTGTCAAATAAAATCCCCTCCTCCCCGATCGTTTGGCTGTGGGGGGGCATGGATCCGGGGGTAATGCCACCTAAGTCGGCCTGATGGCCACGGGAAGCGAGGTAAAACAGCACCGTGTCCCCGGAGGGGTCAAACATAGGGGTAATCACGGTGACATCGGGCAGGTGGGTGCCGCCGTTGTAGGGATTATTGGACAGGTAGACCTGACCGGGCGCAAGGGCTAACCCATTGGCACGATCGCCCCCCCGATCCCAGGCACGCATCAGGGCTTTAACACTTTCGCTCATGGATCCGAGGTGAACGGGAATGTGGGGGGCATTGGCAACCAGATCCCCATGACGATCGAAAATGGCGCAGGAGAAGTCTAAACGCTCCTTAATATTGACGGAGGCAGCGGTATTTTGCAAAACAATTCCCATCTGCTCCGCAATAAATTGATAGCGATTTTTAAAAACTTCTAACCGCACCGGATCCACCTTTATTTTCTCTGGATTTAAACCCGTAGGTTGGGCAGAGCAACGGGAAACCCAACCCAAAGCCTCTCGATCGCAATTGGAGGTGCTAAGGCTCGGATCTTGACCCAAATTACTACTTTCTAAGCGCTCCAGAATCAAATTTGCCGATCGTTTTGGGGTTAAGTATTGGGAATCAGTGATCTCTCCAAAATAGGCTTTCCATCCCCGTTCTAAAACGATCGTACCGGTTCCTTCCAAAATCAACGCAGGCCCGATCAGGACTTGTTCCGGGGAGAGACCACGACGATCGTAAAGGGGAACCGTTTGCCAGGTGTGGTCAACATAAAGCTTCACCGCTGCGATCGATTTGCCTTCACCGCCAGAGCGAGGTTGGAGGTTAGGTTGGGGTTCTCCGAGGAGATTCACAGGTTCAATATACTCTAGGGAAATAGCAGCAATCCACAGGGGTTTATCCGGTTGAATAAAACCGTAGCGTTGCTGATGTTGGTGAGCAAATTCCTGTTTTAACGACTCTAAATCCGTGGCAAAATCTAAACTTAAACTGGTATCCGTTCCCTCGTATTTCAGGTCAATTTTTAAACTAAGATTGAGATTTTTTGTATCAAGATATTCTGCATCTGTATCAAGAGTGGAAGTGTTGGGTCTCGTACCTTGACCCAACCTACAGGTCATGGAACGCATTTCTCCCCACAGACGATCGTATTCTGTCCTCAACCCTTGTAAAGACTCTTGGGTTAAGGGTTTTTCAATGGTCATTCCCCGCAAAACCCGCTGCTCTGCCAACCCCATGCCATAGGCGGACAGCACCCCTCCGTAGGGATGTAAAAAAATACGGCTCATGCCCAATCGTTCCGCCAGACGACACACCACCTGCCCCCCGGCTCCCCCAAAACAACAAAGGGTGTAATGCTCCAAATCGTAGCCCCGTTGCAAGCTGATTTTTTGGATTGCGTTGGCCATATTTTCCACCGCGATCGTCAGAAACCCCTCGGCGATCGATTCCAATGAATGAGCTTGAGCGTCCTGATCCCTTTGAGCCAGTTTTTGAGCCAGTTCGGTAAACCGCTGCCCCACGATCGCCCCATCCAGGGGTAAATTCCCCTCCGGGCCGAAGACAGCGGGAAAATAATCTGCCTGTAAACGCCCTAGCAACAGGTTTGCATCCGTCACCGTCAGGGGGCCGCCTCGGCGATAACAGGCGGGGCCAGGGTTTGCTCCGGCGGAAGTGGGGCCCACTTGATAGCGCTGACCTTCAATTTTTAAAATTGAGCCACCTCCGGCGGCCACGGTGTGAATGGCTAAACTGGGAACCCGCATCCGCACCCCGGCAATTTCCGTTTCCCAGAGCCGTTCGTACTCTCCGGCAAAGTGAGCCACATCCGTGGACGTGCCCCCCATATCAAAGGTGATAATTTTGTTAAACCCGGCTCGCTGGCTGGTTTTCACCGCCCCCACAATGCCCCCCGCAGGCCCCGACAGAATGCTATCCCGTCCCTGAAAATGGGCAGCATCCACCAGACCCCCGTGGGACTGCATAAAGGCCAGGGGAACCCCCGGCAGTTGGCTTTGTACCTGGGCCACATAGCGCCGCAACAGGGGCGAAAGGTAGGCATCTACCACCGTCGTATCCCCCCGGTAAATGTATTTGATCAGGGGACTAACGGCGGAGGAACGGGAAATCTGGGAAAAACCTATGTTTGCAGCAATTTCAGCGATCGTAATTTCGTGCTGGGGGTAGCGGTAACTGTGCATTAAAACGATCGCACAACTGCGAATCCCCCGATCGTAAGCCCGCTGAAGCGCTGTTTCTATCTGAAGACGATCGAGGGGAATCACGACCTGTCCTTGGGCATCAATGCGTTCCCGTGCTTCGATCACCTCCTGATAGAGCAAGCTGGGTTTTTGGATATGCAGGGCAAACAAATCAGGGCGATTCTGATAGCCAATGGCCAAGGCATCCCCCAACCCCTCCGTCATCACCACCACCACCGGATCCCCCCGACGCTCCAGCAGGGCATTGGTGGCCACCGTCGTCCCCATTTTCACCCCCCTCACCTGAGCCGCTCCAATGGGTTCCCCAGGGCTTAAGCCGAGGATATTGCGAATCCGTTGAATTACCGCATCAGAAT